>JAOTYW010000069.1 GCA_029861705.1 Flavobacteriaceae bacterium | reverse complement strand
GAGGCCAGCATGATATGTGATCTTATAGATCCATGTCGAAAATTGAGCTGTCCCCTTATAAGAGTTCAATCCGCGAAAGGCCTTTAAAAAGGCATCTTGAGCGACCTCTTCGGCATCCTCCTTGTTTTTTACCAATTTCATTGCCAACGTATATACCATATACTTATAACGCTCCACTAATTCTCCGTAGGCTTGATAGTCTCCTTGGAGCACCTGGTTGATAAAATATGAATCCGGTTGCTGGTTCATTCGATTATAAGACTGTAAAAAAGGGGGATTGGTTACAATTTACTGAAAATAAAAGCAACTAGCTGTAACCTATTTCAGAATCCGTGCGTCTTACTTTATGAATCCAAATTTTAATCAATATAAAATATCATATCATGGGAGGAGAAGTAATTATAGTTGCCCTTATATTCGGGACAATATTCGGAGTATATTATCTCCATTATTCAACACGAAACAAAGAACGACTGGCGCTTATTGATAAAGGAGCAGATGCCAGCATTTTTAATCAAGGTCGAAGATCAGGTGTTCCAATGTGGAAGATCCTTATACTGAACCTGGCCCTTCTTTTAGTAGGGATAGGATTGGCTATTTTTATCGCGGCTTTGCTCAGCGATGTCTTGGGGATGGATGAGGATGTGGCTTACCCCGGTACCATTTTAGTGATGGCCGGTCTGGGATTATTCGCAGGTTTCAACTTGACAAAAAGGTTAGAAGGTAGCAATTAGGTTGCATTCATAGGCGGCCACAAAAACCATCACTAATTCGGTGATGGTTTTTTTATATTTATAGCATGAAGGTTATTGCCACCAATATTGCCAAACCAAGAGACATCAGTTGGAAAGGCCGCATACAAAGCACGGGAATCTACAAGTTTCCCACAGCGGGACCCATCAATTTGAAAAACGATGCAGTGAAAGGCGACAGCATTGGCAACAAGAATGTACACGGAGGGAAGTATATGGCATGTTATTTATACTCTTCAGAGCATTATGCTTATTGGAAAGAATTATATCCACAACTGGACTGGGATTGGGGAATGTTTGGCGAAAACCTGACCACCGAAGGCCTTTTAGATACCGATATATTTATTGGAGATATATTCAAGATTGGCACAGCTGTAGTCCAGGCAACCATACCACGTGAACCCTGCTATAAACTAGGCATAAAATTCAATGATCAGAGAATCATCAAACAATTTATTGATCACGGATTTCCCGGTGCTTATGTGCGCATCCTGAAAGAAGGAGAAATAGAAAGCGGTGATAAGATCATAAAGACAGAAGCGGCACAAAAATCCGTTAGCATTTATGATTTCTTTCGATTTATTAATTCTAAAGAATTAGACAGGCGTAGTTTGGAACAACTAATTGACAATCCGTATTTGCCTGAATATAAAAAAACACGTTTTGCCAGGTTATTGCAATAAAAAAAAGGGCCTGAAACAGGCCCTTTTCTCTTTAGAAATTAACTAACTAATCCGAATCTTCTTAACAAATTTCTCTCCGGAACTGATAATGACGATGCGGTATGTTCCTTCAAAAGCATTTTCAAAGTTGAATGATTTTTCAATAATCAATTCATCCTTGATCACTTCTGTGTACAAAATACGTCCGGTCGCATCTACCACTCTTAGCTTAACCTGATCCATATCGCGGTTAAGGAAATTTAAGAAGACCCGTTCACCTTCCGTCCTTAAATAAGGCCGTTCTTTACTTACCGGGTCTGGATCAGCGGCATAGACCGCACTATTTCCCAATGTTAACGAAGTCAGCGCAATACATGCAACCGTAGCTCCAAAATTTCTGATTTTTCTCATAATTGTTCATTTTAAGATTGATGAATAAAATGCAGTACAAACATACGCCAGGCAGCAAGGGGAGAACAACATCCGATTTGTCCAATATATGTGGTATTTTATCATGGATTAATCCTAATATTCTGTTAAATGGTAATTTAGCACATATTTTAGTTAATTTTGCTGATCTTTTAGCGAATCGACTGTAGTAATTTCGATGTATTGTTAGCGCCCTAGACATGAAGCAAAAACCTACATTAGAGGTAGTTAAACCCAATTTCGGTAATTCGTTTACCTATTTGCAATTCGATTCGGAACATGTCAATAAAGACATTATGTGGCATTATCATCCCGAATTGGAACTAGTATATGTAAAAGGAGGGTCCGGAAGACGTCAAATTGGGAGCCACGTTTCGTATTACACAGACAGTACCTTGATCCTGATCGGAAGTAATCTCCCTCATTGCGGGTTTACGGATCGTCTTTCTGAAAATAAAAATGAGACCGTTTTACAGATGCGGGAAGATTTTTTAGGTTCTGAATTTTTTAAATCTCCTGAAATGGTTCGGATCCGGAACTTATTCGATCGCGCAAAAGGCGGGATCGCATTCCGGGGAGAAACGAAAAGAATAGTTGGAGCAAAATTGGAGGAGCTTGGCAACCAGCCAGAATTCAGCCGATTGATACACGTCCTGGAGATCCTTCATTTGCTCAGTAATTCTGATGAATTCCGGATCTTAAATGCAGAGGGGTATTCCCTGGAAGCCAGCGTAAAAGACAATGACCGGATCAGTGTTGTCTTTAATTATGTAAAACAACACTACAAGGAGGATATCTCCCTTCATGATATAGCTGAATTGGCAAGTATGACCATTCCTTCGTTTTGCCGGTATTTCAAAAAAATGACCAGTAAAACCTTTACACAGTTTGTTAACGAATACAGATTAGTACATGCATCCAAGCTGTTGGCTGAAAAACCAATGACGATCACTGAAGTTTGTTTTGAGAGCGGATTTAACAACTTCTCTCATTTTAGCAAAACCTTTAAAGCTTTTACAGGGCATAGTCCTTCTGAATATCGGAAACAATTGAAAACAATTCTTAACTAGATTCATGGATGCTGATCTTAAATGCCTGGAATTGCCGGATAGCGAGATCTACTTCGACGCCCAATATATATCTAAACCCAAAGCTGAAGACTTTTTTAAAAAACTCCTTCAAAGCGTACCCTGGCGCTCTGAAAAGATCACTGTGTTTGGAAAGACTTATGATCAACCCAGGCTCACGGCCTGGTATGGCGAAGAAGGAAAATCATATAGTTATTCCGGCATTAAGATGCAGCCACTGGAGTTTACACCAACACTCATGGAGTTGAAAACCCAAGTTGAAGGTTTTTCAGGACAGCAATTTAATTCTTGTCTGGCCAATCTTTATAGAGATGGTCAGGATAGCAATGGCTGGCATGCAGATGACGAAAAGGAGCTGGGCAGCAATCCGGTGATAGCTTCGATATCGCTTGGAGAATCGCGGTTCTTTCATCTAAGAAAAAAATCGGATCACAGCTACAAAGAAAAATTACTCCTAAGCTCAGGAAGCTTATTATTGATGATGGGTGCCACCCAAAATCACTGGCAGCACCAGGTACCAAAAACGAAACGGAAGATAGGATCGCGTATCAATCTAACCTTCCGTTATATCAAATAAAAAATCGGTCTCTTTAAAAACCGATTTTTTATTACCCTTTAGTAGTTGTTAGTTGGTACTGCCTTTAGCGTTCGGGTCCTGCGCTAATGTCCTCATACCGCACTTCACTTAATATAACCAAAGCGCGTGCCATATATTTTGATTTTTAGTCCAATAGCCCTTTTTTGGGTTTAAATGCATAAAAACAGTATAAATAATCCAAGAATCGGCTACTTTAAAAGTATCAAAAGCAGCATTAATAGGGCATTCCCGCCTACTTATACAAGGATATATGAAAATGAGGGGATTTCTATTTAAAAAGCTCGTTGAGCACCTTCGCCAGGCGTACTCCCCCTTTTTGGAGTCGGTCTTCAACAGTTGGCCACCAGAGGTAAGAATATCGAAACATTAATTTTTCGCCCGTAGTAACACCTCCGTAAATACGTCCGGCGATCTCATGACTTTCTTCCAACCAATCTAGCACTGAGCCAGCTTGCAGTGCGCGTACTTCTTTCCGGTTTAATCTGCTAAGTCGGTCTGCAAGCTCAGAAAAACTCATACCATAGGAATTGATCATATCGCCATCCCATACCCGATGCAAATTAGTCCCCGTATCAAACCACTGCAATTGCACATCATTGCCTCCTCTGTCTTCTGCACGACCTGCATGCATCGGCTGATGGAGGTCGCCTATTAAATGAATCAAAAATTTCAGGTAAAAGGATCTTTCCGTTCTAGGCAGGTTCTTATTTGAAACTTTTTGCTGACAAGCTGCTATTGCCTGGACAATATCCCCAAATTTGCTTGGAGTTACTTCGTGATACTTTTTATCAAGCGGATAGTTTACATAATGCCAAGCTCCAAATTTTCTGTAGGTCGTATCTGACTTGATCTCATCGGCAAAGTTGGCCACTTCTGCCAGACTTTCTGTCCCTAATAATTCCTTGAGTGCCCTTTTAGTCTTTCCGCTGATGTATTCCTGGGCTATCTCCCCTACTACCCTGTGTCCGGTCTTTGCCCAATATCCATCAGAACCTACAGCTATCTGTGAGCAAAATAGAAATAAGACTACTATTTTTTTCATAGCCTAAATGTAGGGATATCATTTGCACTTTCAAATATGCATCAAAACCTCTTATCTCGACTTGGAATTTTAAATAAAAACCTTAAACCTATTAACATAGTTTTAAGTAGCAATCAGGTATTATGCCCTAAATTTGGCTGAAATTTTCCAACCACATGCGGAAATTACTATTTCCCCTCTTACTCCTCGGCATTGTATCTGCACTCCAGGGCCAAATGGCCAAGCGATCTTTTATGGTTAAGAAGATTAATGAAACCATTGTACCCGATGGGGAATTGAATGAACCCGCATGGCAAACCGCTGAAAGCGCGAATGATTTCTGGCAATATTTTCCCGTTGATTCCATACAGGCCGAACAACAATCAGAAATTAAAATGCTGTATGACGATAAGAACCTCTATGTAGGGATCAAGGTGCTTACAGCAGGTAAGAACTATGCAATACAGACCTTAAAACGAGATTTCAGGGCGGGAAACAGTGATAACATCACCTTGCTCTTTGATACATTCAATGACGGGAATAATGCCTTCCTGTTTGGTAGCAATCCATATGGAGTGCGAAGGGAAGGTCTAGTTTCAGGAGGCGGAATCAACCTCAGAGGGTTTACGATCTCCTGGGATGTAAAGTGGCAGGGCGAATCCAAGATATACGACGGGTATTACATTACGGAATGGGTGATCCCAATGGCAGCCTTCAAGTTTAGAGAAGGGGTGACAAAGTGGGGTCTTAACAGCTATCGTTTTGACACCCAATCTAATGAAACCTCTACCTGGATGCAGATCCCTCAGAATCAAAATGTATTCGGACTAACTTTTATGGGGGATATGGTCTTTCAGGAACCGCTTGGCAATTCCAAAACCCCCTTAGCGATCATACCCTATGGAACCAGCAGCGCTCAAAAAGACTATGAACTCGACGAATCGGACTCAGATTTTTCCTATGGCGGCGATATGAAGATCGCTATTGGCAATAGTTTGAATTTAGATATTACCGGGAATCCGGATTTTTCACAAGTAGAAGTGGACGATCAGATCACGAATTTGACACGATTTGAAGTTTCCCTGCCTGAGAAACGGCAGTTCTTTATAGACAATAATGACTTGTTTGCCAGTTTTGGCGGAGGCCGGGATGCCAATCCTTTCTTTTCGAGGCGAATTGGAATTGCAGAGGATACTGCAGGAAATACTATAGAGAACAGAATACTGGCAGGTGCACGCTTAAGCGGCAAGTTGAACAAAGATCTCAGATTGGGATTCTTCAACATTGTAACAGATGAAGATGAAGCAAATGAAATTGCCGGGAATAACAATACCATGCTGGCCTTTCAGCAACAGGTATTTACCCGTTCCAATATTGGCCTCTTTTTCATCAACAGGCAATCGTTACGCGATTATGATTTTCAGGCAGACGAAGACCGGTATAACCGCGTACTGGGGGTTGATTACAATCTGATTTCCCAGGACAATAAATGGAGTGGAAAAGCTTATATGCATAAGGCTTTTTCGCCTGGAATTGGAGATGAGAACCTATCAGCTGGTATGCGGGTGGGAATTAATACACGCTTTTACAGTGCTTTTACTGATTGGGTATATCTGGGAGAAGATTTCAGATCTGACCTTGGCTTTATCAGACGTACCAATATCCTGAAATCTGCTTCCAGGATTGAACGGACTTACTGGCCAAAAGACCGAAAGATCCAAACCCATAGTTTCAGACTTTTCCCCATCTTCTACTGGGACCCGGCAAATGACCTTCAAAATACAGACTATAATATCATGGGTAGCTGGAATGCCCGATTTAGGGACTTTTCCAATTTTGAAATAGAATGGTCGAGCAAATACACCTATCTCTTTGATGAATTTGATCCAACAGGCACGGATGGTGGAATCCCCATCCCGGGAGATCGGGGCTATTACTATAGCGACCTTCAGGCAGGATATCAATCCGATAGAAGAAGGCTCTTTTCCTTTGATGTGAGGTCTACCTATGGGAACTTTTATAATGGGGAGCGTTTATCGCTGCGAGGAGGTATAAATATGCGTTTCCAGCCAAAAATGTTCTTTTCATTGAATTTTAATTATGATAAGATCAGTTTACCAGACCCGCATCCATCGGCTGACATTTGGTTGATCAGCCCAAAATTCGACATCACCTTCAGCAGAACCCTTTTTTGGTCGACACTGGTGCAGTACAGCAATCAACGAGATAACTTGGGAATCAATTCGCGTCTTCAATGGCGTTTTGCTCCCCTATCCGATCTCTACCTTGTCTATAATGACAACTATTATGTGAATTCCTTTGCACCCAAAGTGCGCTCTATCAACTTAAAGCTCACCTATTGGCTTAATATATAAGTCGGCATGTGATTGCGCATTATTCCTATATTTGGGTCAATCAACCCTACTGGTATGAACCAATTCCCTATTACAGACGATACGGTCATTTTTGGCCTGCTATGTCTTTGTCTCGGCTTCGTTTTTATTACCTCCTCTTTCAAAAAAGGTTTCTGGAAAAAATTTTATAAGATCATCCCTACGTTGTTGATGTGTTATATGCTTCCTGCTATACTAACCAGTCTCGGTATAATTTCAGAACCTGATTCCAATCTGTATTTTGTAGCCAGTCGCTATTTATTACCGGCCGCTTTAGTTTTGATGACTTTGAGCATTGATATAAAAGCCATTATGAACTTGGGAAGCAAAGCCCTTATTATGTTTCTTACAGGTACATTTGGGATCATTATAGGCGGTCCAATTGCGATACTGATCGTGTCAACATTTTCTCCGGAAACAGTGGGTGGTAATGGTTTTGATGCAGTTTGGCGTGGATTGACAACGATTGCAGGAAGTTGGATCGGGGGTGGCGCCAACCAGGCAGCTATGCTGGAAGTATTTGCCTTTAATCCGAAAAAATTCGGGGATATGGTTCTTGTCGATATTGTAGTTGCCAATATTTGGATGGCCATATTATTACTGGGCATTGGAAAAGCGACCAGAATAGACCGTTGGTTGAAGTCCGATACTTCGGCAATTGAATCTTTAAAACAAAAAGTGTCTGAGTATACAGCCAGTATTACCCGAGTTGCCAGTCTGAATGATTATATGGTCATGCTTTTTTTGGCATTTACGGCTGTCGGACTCGCCCATTTCTTTGGAAATAATTTTGCCGAATGGCTTGAGTCAAGTTTTGAAGTGATTCGCAATAAAGAGAAAGCACTCTCCTCTCTTGGGTCTAATTTCTTATGGATGGTTGTTTTTGCTACGGCGATAGGGATCATTTTATCATTTACAAAGGCTAAGAAATTTGAAGGAGCAGGGGCCAGTAAACTCGGCGGGGTCTTTATTTATATTTTGGTAGCAACTATTGGGATGAAGATGGATCTCAGGGCATTTTTAGAAAACCCAGGACTCATCATGGTGGGACTCATTTGGATCAGTATTCACGCCGGGCTTTTGATCCTGGTGGCCAAGCTGATAAAAGCCCCATATTTCTTCCTTGCAGTGGGAAGTCAGGCTAATGTTGGTGGCGCAGCTTCTGCGCCTGTTGTTGCCGCCGAATTTCATCCCTCGCTAACTTCCGTGGGTATCCTCCTGGCAGTCCTAGGCTATGTCGTAGGTACGGCAGGTGCCTATTTGTGTGGTTTGCTAATGGAGGTTGCTTCACAGGTGGGATAAGTGTATCTTGCCCAACCAAATTCCCGACGGAAATGAAATATTTTTGGCTCGTACTAATTGGGTTTTTTATTCTTAGTTGTTCAAAGGAAGAAGGAAAACAGATGCTTCTGGATGGGCAGGTAGCCGGTCTTAAAAAAGGCGTGCTGTATTTGCAGCATGTTCCCGATAGTATCTTGATCACTTTAGACTCCCTGGAGATCCGGGGAGATGGTTCTTTCCAATTTGCCATACCGCTGGATTCTCCTGAATTATTCTATCTCTATCTGGAAAAAGACGATCAGAATGTCATTAATGATCGGATCCCCTTCTTCGGAGAAGTTGGGCACATTACTATCAACACCCAGTGGGATGCCTTTGATAGCAAGGCCAAAATTGACGGATCTGAATCACATCGCATTTATACGGATTACAAAGAGGTAATGTCGCGTTTCAATACGGAATACCTCAGCCTGGCACAAGAGCGACTAGCCTCTCTAGCGCAGCCTGAGCGCATAGATTCGCTAAATAAGCGGATGGAACAAACTACACTTAGAAGTTATTTATACACTGTAAATTTTGCCCTGAACAACAGACATTCTCATGTAGCTCCTTATCTGGCTGTCAGTGAGATCCCAGATGTGCAGAACAAGTTTCTCGATACTATTTATAACGCCCTTCCAGATAGCGTCCTGGCCGGAACCTATGGGAAACGACTCAAAAGTTTGATTGATTCACGAAAACAGGCAGACCAATAGACTAGTCAGCCATCTTGTTCACTTTTGCGGCCAAACCCTGGGCTTTTTTTTCTAGTTCGGCGCGAATGTTATTAAAATGTTTCTTTTTGTCTGAAACATCTTTCGCCCCAACTTTAGCCATGAGTTCATCAAAAGTATTGATGGCTCCGTCAATGATATCTGTCCCCGCCTTGGAGTCTTTTTTATCCTGAGTTGCTTCTACTATATACACTGCTTCTATGATTCCGCCTAATACGCTGTTGATCTCTTTCTTTAGATTCCGAATACTTGCCATAATGAACGTTTCCCCAAAAGTACGGGTTTCAAAGGGTGATTTCCAAAAGTTCTCCTTTTCCTTCAAGACGGATACTAGCTAAACTGGCTGGTATCAGGCAAGTAGACCCTGCAGCTAATTCTACGAAATAAGCATTATGCGAAATACTGATCTCGCCTTCCACAGCCATAAGAATGGTGAATGAATCCCTGGAGTGTAAGTCGAGTTTGACTGAGCCATCCACTGGCAGGATATTGGTTTTGAAATAAGGCGAATCTACCAGGGGTGAAGATTGATTCTGTCGCTTTTCATATACCAGTCTGGCATCTGTTGCGGGTTCAAAGTCGATAGCTTCCAGAGCCAATTCTGTATGTAATTCACGTGTATTCCCTGTTGTATCTACCCGGTCATAGTCATACACTCGATAGGTAATGTCGCTGGTCTGCTGAATTTCTGCTAAAACGATCCCGGCACCTATGGCGTGTACTGTTCCTGCTTTAATGAAATACGCCTGTCCCTTCCCTACGGCTTCCTGATGTAGTATTTCCAATAAGGTATTATTGTTCAGGTGTTCTTCATAATGAGTAGGTGTATAATGCTTATTGAATCCCAGCAATAATCGCGCTCCCGGTTCGGATTTCATGATATACCACATCTCCGTTTTCCCCTTACCACCATGTCTCTTTTCGGCCAGCATATCGTCCGGATGCACTTGAATAGACAGATCTTTCTGCGCATCTATGAATTTGATCAGGATCGGGAACTCAGTTCCAAATTTTCTGATCACGGAAGAACCCATAAGATCTTTTCCATAATCTTGAATGAGTTCCTTCAAGTCTTTGCCTTCCAAGGGTCCGTTGGCCACGACGGAAACATCCCCTTCGACACCAGAAATTTCCCAGCTTTCGCCTGCAGCTTCACCAATATCTGATTTATTAAATGTTTGATGTAAAGCAGTACCCCCCCAGATTCGGGCTTTTATTATAGGCGTAAAAACTAAGGGGTATAATTTCATTCTAGTTTAAATTCTTGACGGCTTCCAGGGCCTGTTTCATATGTTTTGCGGCAGCTGCAGATCGGAAGGCCAGGATTAATTTGCCTTGCTTATCGACAACAAAAGTTTCGCGGCCAGGAAGCAGGTTCATAAGACTTTTTTTGATGCCAAATTTTGTTCTAACCTGTCCGCCGGGATCAGATAACAGTTTAAATGGCAGCTTAAATGTATTGGCAAAGAATCGATGCGATCTGGAACTGTCATTGCTTATTCCCACTACTTCGGCACCGTATTGGACGAAGTCTTCATAATGGTCCCTGAAGTCACATACTTCTTTTGTGCAGCCAGGGGTAAAATCTTTGGGATAGAAAAAAATAACCAGGGGTTTGCTTCCCAAAAAATCCCTGAGGCTAAATGCATCTCCATTTTGATCAGACAGCGTAAAGTCCGGGATCATATCGCCTATGGCCAATTCCATATTAACCGGAATAGGTTACAAAATTTCTGGGGGTTTCATAAAGCACCACTTCCAGCTCGTGTTCGGGATCTATATGAGGTCTTAGCTTGTTCCAGGTAACAACGGCAATATTTTCTGTTGTTGGATTGAGTTCTGCAAATTCCGGTACTTCCTCGTTAAGATTTTTGTGATCAAAGGTATCTTCTATTTCCGCTCGGATCAAGTCTTTAAGTACCTTAATATCCATAACAAAGCCGGTTGTAATATCAATGGCCCCGGTTACACTAACAACCAGATCATAGTTATGACCGTGATATTTTGGATTGCTGCATTTTCCAAATACAGCCAGGTTTTTAGCATCGTCCCATTCAGGACGGAACAATCTATGTGCGGCGTTAAAATGTGCTTTTCTGCTAACTTTTACTTTCATTTTCGCTAGATTCATTATTAAGATAATCGTAAAAACGTTCGAAAATGATCCTGAACCAAACAGTGTAGTTTTCCGGGTTCAATTCCAAATCTACCCGAATGGCATTTAGATCCATCCATTTCCATTTTTCTACTTCTTCGGTATTGATCTCAGGTTCCCCATTGAAGGAACCGATCATAACGTGATCCAGCTCATGCTCTGTTAAGCCATTGTCAAAAGGAGCTTTATAAATAAAAGAGAATAGTTCTTTTAAAGGAACTTCAAATCCCATCTCTTCCTTGAGTCGGCGTTTTCCTGCTTCAATATTTGTTTCGCCAACACGTTGATGGCTGCAACAGGTATTAGTCCAAAGCAAAGGGGAATGATATTTTGAAGCTGCCCGCTGTTGCAGCATGACTGCACCTTTATCATTAAGAATAAAAACAGAAAAAGCCCTGTGTAGTTCGGCCTTTTGATGGGCTTCCATTTTGGGCATGGTCCCTATGGGTTCATCTTCCTGGTTGACCAGGATCACGAGTTCTTCATTCATCCCATAAAAATAAGATGTTTTGACTGACTCTTGTAGAAAAAATATCAATCAGAAAGTTAAAGTGGCTTTAATCTACCAATTCAAATAAATATATCCCGATAATTGTTGCATATTCCCTGAGAATTCTTCATACGTCAAAATATAGAAATATGTTCCCGCAGGTAAACGACTTTCCGAATTTATGCCTAGTTTGGAGGTAGTTATGCCATCGAAATATATTGATTTATTGTCGTAGCCTTTAGCGTTAAATACTTCAACTCCCCAGCGATTATAAATAATTATCCGGTTTTCGGGATAATATATGATACCTTTTATTGTCAGATGATCGTGTATGCCATCTCCATTTGGCGTAATAATATTGAAAACTTCAACACTTATTTCTTGGACATCACTGTCAAGGTAGTCCGGAATCCCGTCATTATCCCAATCATCATTGAAGTAATTACCATCACCATTTGCATCTTCTTCAACCGTATTGTATCGATCATTATCGTCATTGATATCCCGGAAATCGGGAATCTCATCAGAATCCGTATCT
>JAOTYW010000256.1 GCA_029861705.1 Flavobacteriaceae bacterium | reverse complement strand
ATATCTGCTTTGACAGTTGCAAGGGGTGAATGCAGATCCGTACTTGTATACTCAAGGTTGGACAAAGATCTGAAACGTTTAAAAAAAGGTTGCTCCGGGGCTACATGTAATAATTTGTGCGGGGCTGTAAAAAAATCAGTTTCCCTTTGAAGATATAACCAAAGAAGCCGGTGCCTTTCAAGGGATAAAGTTGAAGGCCCCAAAACATTCTCGCGTTGTTTTTTATAGCCATATGGCAGAAAACTTTTAAACGTTTTCCCATCGATAGGATCGATGTAGTAGCTGCCTCTTAGAGCAAGTGTCAAAATGGGTCGTACCAGGTAACTCAAGCGGATAAGCCATGGCCGCGGGATGAGGTTGAGGATGAAGCCCATTATTTTCTTCATAACAGCTATTTTAGGCACTCAGTTCCCTTTGAAATTCCTTCTCCTCATCTGTTTGGATTCCCAAAGCCTCATAGATATATTTGAAGGTTGACAGCAATTCAGGCTTACCGTTTATGATGGCAACGTTGTGTTCGAAGTGGGCGCTTGGTTTACCATCTGCTGTTAGGATGGTCCAGCCATCATTGAGTTGTTTGATCCGGCGTGTACCCATATTGATCATAGGTTCAATGGCGACAACGAGTCCTTCTACAAACTTTTTACCTCTGCCTCTCTTACCATAATTGGGCATTTCCGGGGCTTCATGTAATTTTTTTCCAAGACCATGGCCCACTAATTCACGCACAATCCCGTATCCGTGGCTCTCGCAATAGTGCTGAATGGCAAATCCTACATCGCCTACCCGGTTTCCCAGTTTAAATTCCCGTATGCCAATGTAGAGTGATTCTTTTGTCACCTTCAACAACTTCCTGGTTTCTTCAGCTATTTCTCCAACGGGGAAAGTATAGGCATGGTCTCCGTAATATCCATTCATGAATACGCCGCAGTCTACAGAAATTATATCACCTTCTTTTAAAGGTTCATCGGTTGGAATGCCGTGAACCACCTGGGCATTTGGACTCATATTTAAGGTATTAGGAAAATCGTACATCCCAAGAAATCCCGGTTCCCCTCCATGATCACGGATAAATGCTTCGGCAAGTTTATCTAAATGAAGTGAGCTTACCCCAGGCTTGATCTCTGAGGCCAGCATGCCCAAGGTTTTGGATACCAGTTGGGCACTTTGCCTCAACAGCTCTATTTCTTCGGCAGTTCTACCTTTAAGCATAGGGTTCCAAATATTTTTGGTTAAGATAACAAAGATCGACCTGTCATCAATTCAGGTTGGTCTATACCCATGAGTTCAAGGATTGTTGGCGCAATATCGGCTAAAACACCTGCTGATATCTTTGGGGTATCGGGATCTACTAAGATCAAAGGCACCGGATTCGTTGTATGCGCTGTATTCGGACTCCCATCCGGATTGATCATTGTTTCTGCATTGCCGTGATCGGCGATGACTATAGTCGAATAACCATGCTCCAGCCCCTTATCAATTATGGTCTTGGCACATTGATCTACAGTTTCTACCGCTTTGATAGCAGCGGACATGACTCCGGTATGACCGACCATATCTGGGTTGGCAAAATTCAAACAAACAAATGCCGCTTCTTCTTTCTCCAATTCAGGAAGGATTGAATCCCGAATTTTATAGGCACTCATTTCAGGTTTAAGATCATAGGTGGCCACTTTTGGCGAAGGACAGAGCAAGCGCTTCTCTCCCTCAAAAGGTTCCTCTCTTCCTCCATTAAAAAAGAAAGTCACATGAGGATATTTTTCCGTCTCAGCGATGCGGATCTGAGACTTGTTATTTTGGGCCAGGACTTCACCCAGGGTTTGCTTAAGATTCTCTTTTTCATAAACAACATGTACTCCTTTATAGGTGTCGTCATAATTTGTCATTGTCACATAGTGAAGGTCGAGCGTATGCATGCCTTGTTCAGGCATATCCTGTTGACTTAGAACTTGTGTGAGTTCACGACCGCGATCTGTTCTGAAATTGAAAAAGAAAACCACGTCACCATCTTTGATCTTGCCAATAGGGTCATTGTTAGAATTCGTGGCAACAATGGGTTCTATAAATTCATCGGTAACTCCATTCTCATAGCTTGATTCTACCGATGAGATCATATTTTCTGTGTGTATACCTTTACCGAGAACCATGGCATCGTATGCTTTCTTTACGCGCTCCCATCGGTGGTCTCTGTCCATGGCATAATACCTGCCGATAACAGTGGCGATCTGAGCCCCGGTGTTATCACAAGTTGTCTGCAGGTCTTGAATAAACTCCCGGCCACTTTTAGGGTCTACATCCCTGCCATCGGTAAAGGCGTGCACAAATACATCCTGGAGCCCTTCTTCTCCGGCGGCCTCCAACAAACCTTTTAAATGGCCAATATGGCTATGAACACCGCCATCACTTACCAGGCCTAAGAAATGAATGGCAGCGTGATTTTGTCGTGCATAGTTGAAGGCTTCTATTAATGTGTTCTCTTTATTAATGGATTTCTCTTCTACGGCCATGTTGATCTTCACCAGGTCCTGGTAAACAATCCTTCCTGCTCCAAGGTTCATATGCCCAACTTCACTATTTCCCATCTGACCTGATGGCAGACCAACATTGAGTCCATCAGTAAGCAGGTCGGCATTAGAATATTTCTCGTAGAGTCTGTCAACAAAGGGAGTATTCCCCTGGGCTATTGCGGAAACTTCGGGGTTCGAAGATTTACCCCATCCATCTAGGATCATTAGGATCACTTTCTTTTGCATGCGTTTTTATTTAACGAAATGCAAAAATAACAGTAAAAAACATGGATTGCTATGATAAATTCAAGCTTTGTGGGAATATCAAGCTTGGAAGAATGTTAAAGTTTCGTTAGAAATTGAGAGAAACTGAAGCATTCCTAAATAGCTTTCGTCTATTGGTATAAAAGAAAAACTTTTAATGAATATAAAAGCTTGATAATGAATGATTAATGTAACAATCAACAGACAAAAAATCGTTCCCTGGAGTTTATTCATCAATCAAAAAACGCTGACTTTACAGTCAGCGTTTTTAGTTGCCTCTTTATAGTGTTCTCGAAAAAGAGGTAGATCATCGTTTCCTTTAGAACTGAAACCCTGTCAATAATCTGTAAATAAATGCATACAGAAGCAAGGATAACATAGTAAGGCAAAAGAAAGTATATACCTTAAGAATTGTCACCAGTAAACCCGGTTTACAGTCGTTAAATGCTTGAAAATAAAGGTTTTTAAAAAGTAATAGTG
>JAOTYW010000068.1 GCA_029861705.1 Flavobacteriaceae bacterium | reverse complement strand
ATAGGTGAAACACAATTGGCAAAGCACCTGGCCAAAAAGAACGGCACCCATGGCAAGTGTTAGGAACCAAAGTTTATCGGCGTCGGATTTTTTGATGGCCCCATCTATGATCTCTCCAACGATCAAAGGTGTTAATACAGCAAAACCAGACAAGAGTATAGCGGCCAGGGCCACTCCAAGAAAAGTGAGGCGATAAGGCCTTGTATAGGCCAAAACGCGTTTAAAAAGTCGAAAGTCGAAGGTTTTACCGATCTCCTGATCCATGGATTTTCAGCAGCTTTTCCGGGTATGATATATCCACCAAATATAGTCCTTTTGCAGGGACTGATGGTCCGGCTTCGCTGCGCTTTCTCGAATTTATAATAGTCTTAACATCTTCTGCAGACCATTTACCCAGTCCAACCTGCAATAAAGTGCCAACTATGGCCCTAACCATATTGCGTAAAAATCTGTCGGCAACTATCCGAAATACAAGTCGGTCTCCTTCCCACACCCAACGGGCTTCACGTATATCACATACATAGGTTTTAACATCTGTATTGGATCTGGAAAAACATTTAAAATCTGCTGTGCCCAGCAATAAACCTGCAGCACGATTCATGTTTTCCACATCTAAAACCTGATGCACAAAATGGGCAGAATGCTGATGAAAAGGATCCTTTTGTTGCACAACAACATATTCGTAGGTGCGTTCAATGGCGTCAAAGCGTGCGTGGGCTTCATTTGTCACCGGGTAAATCCTTTTAATTGAGATATCTTTCGGCAGGAAGCTATTGAGCCTGTGACTAAGGTCGGCAGTTTCTAGGGAATCCTCAATGTCGAAATGGGCTACCATATGTCTGGCATGTACGCCGGTATCTGTACGACCAGCTGCTGTAAGGGCTATAGGTGTCCCGCAAAGCAGGGAAAATCCCTCTTCCATGACTTCCTGAACGCCAAGCGCATTGGGCTGTCGCTGCCAACCGTGGTAGGGCGTTCCTTCATATGCAAATTCAACAAAGTATCTCAAGGCTAAATACTACTTTTGTTTTGCAAATATATCCGTTTCAATATACTGACGGGTATTCCAAAATTTTAAGGATTGACACGAATACTTCTGCTTTCAGATACACACGGCCATATAGATGAGGCCATTTTGAAATACGCAAGGGACGCGGATGAGATCTGGCATGCAGGTGATATTGGGAGCCTGGAGGTTACAGACCAATTGGCATCGGTTAAGCCCTTGAAAGCCGTTTTTGGAAATATTGATGATGAAGAGGTACGCCGCACATTCCCATTGGATCTTCGATTTCAATGTGAGGGGGTAGATGTTTGGATAACACATATTGGAGGGTATCCGGGTCGATATAGCCAACATGTACGTGATCAGATTCGGGAAAATCCCCCCAAATTATTCATTTGCGGGCATTCTCATATTCTTAAAGTTATGAATGACGCTAAGCTAGGCTTGTTACATATGAATCCGGGAGCCTGTGGCAGATACGGACTTCATACTGTTCGGACAATGCTTCGCTTTGTGATCGATGGTAAAGATATCAAGAACTTAGAAGTAATCGAGCTTGGAAATCGGTCAAGGGGGAAGTAAAAATCCCGACTGAAAACAGCCGGGATTTACACACTAATAGTACTAAGATGTTAGGTCATCGTAAGCGATCCACAGATTTTACAAGATCTTCATCCTTTTTGATCGCCTTGTTGGCCAAAACCAAAAAAACGATAGAAAAAATCGGAATCAGCATCCCAATACCCTTCTCAGAAAGCGCTGCTTCTCCGGATAAATTTAGGGATCTAAATACGAATACTCCTAGTAAAATAAGATTGAGGAATAGGTTGAACCTATTCAGTATAAATTGTTTTTTTCTGTCCTTAAAAGATAATAAGGCATAAAGCGCCAACAAGGCGATAGCTATAAAGACATACTTGATCCAAGGGTGGCCAAACGCCAATAGCTCCTCTTCGCCAACTTTCCACAATGGGGCCCATACTGTCAGGAGACCAGCCATTAGAATGACGATCAACAGATATAAGGACTGAATGCGCTGAATCATAACTGAATTGCCTTGCAAATGGCAAAAATACGTGTCTTTTTTAATAATAAACCCCGAGAACTCTAAAATAATTCGTAATATTGCGACGTTATTAGTTATAGCTCTTACCGCTAGGGATATAAAATCTTCAAAAATCCCAATAACACTGACTTCATATTTATTCAACAAGCGTATAATTCATACCGTATTTCATGTTTGAAATTTCAGACTTAAAAGCAAAGAAGTTACCCGAACTTCAAGACATTGCACGAGATCTTAACGTACCTAAGTTTAAGTCTCTCAAAAAATTAGACCTGGTTTACCAGATCTTGGATTTACAAGCGAGTAATCCGAAAGCCGTTCAAGAAACTGCCAAAGCAACTGGAATGCCCAATGCAGCCGAGACTGCACCTCCTCAAGAGCGAAGAGCTCCCAAAGCAGCAGAGACTGTACCCCCTAAAGAGCGAAGAGCTCCCAGGAATCAGATTCCGACTGAGCAAAAGGACAAAAAGGAGGAACCCAAACGACAAAGACCAGAAGACAAGCGTTCTTCGCAACCCGTCAATGGCCAACAAAGAAAAGAACAGCCTAAACAGCATCAATCCAACAAACAACAACAACATAAGAAGGGTCCGCATAAAGGCGGCCAGGATAGGAAAAGTAGCAATTTTGATAAAGAGCTGAAAAATAAGTACAAGCAACCCGAGTACGAATTTGACAGTATTATTGAAAGTGAAGGCGTTTTGGATATCATGTCGGATGGATATGGTTTCTTGCGCTCTTCAGATTACAATTACCTTTCCTCACCTGACGATATTTATGTTTCTCAGTCACAGATCCGTTTATTTGGATTAAAAACCGGGGATACCGTTCTAGGAAATGTGCGTCCGCCAAAAGAAGGAGAAAAGTATTTCCCCCTGATCAAGGTTAATAAGATCAATGGTCTGGATCCGCAAGTGGTCAGGGACCGGGTAGCTTTTGAGCATTTAACACCGCTCTTTCCATCCGAAAAATTCAATGTAGCCGAGCGGCAGAGCAGTATTTCTACCCGGATTATCGACCTTTTCTCTCCTATAGGAAAAGGGCAACGAGGCATGATCGTTTCCCAGCCTAAAACAGGAAAAACGATGCTGTTAAAAGATATTGCAAATGCAATTGCAGCGAATCATCCAGAGGTATATCAGATCATCTTATTAATTGATGAACGCCCGGAAGAAGTTACAGACATGCAGCGCAATGTAAGTGGAGAAGTTGTGGCTTCTACCTTCGATAAAGAAGCGACAGATCACGTACGCGTTGCCAATATAGTCTTAGAGAAAGCGAAGAGACTGGTAGAATGCGGACATGATGTAGTGATACTATTGGATTCGATCACCAGACTGGCACGCGCTTATAATACAGTTCAACCCGCATCTGGAAAAGTGCTAAGTGGAGGTGTGGATGCTAATGCATTGCACAAGCCAAAGCGTTTCTTCGGCGCCGCGCGTAATATTGAAAATGGAGGATCCCTTTCAATAATTGCGACTGCATTGACAGAAACCGGATCGAAAATGGATGAAGTGATCTTTGAAGAATTCAAAGGTACCGGTAACATGGAATTACAACTGGACAGAAGGATCAGTAACCGCAGGATCTTCCCTGCTATTGACCTGGTTTCTTCATCTACGCGAAGAGATGATCTCCTATTGGATGAAAATTCAATCCAGCGAATGTGGATCTTGCGTAAGTATCTAGCAGATATGAACCCGGTGGAAGCCATGGAATTCATTGAACAACGTATTAAGCAGACAAAGAATAATGAAGAATTCCTGCTGACGATGAGTCAATAAGGGCATTCTTCTAAAGGACAATTAATCCCGGCCATCTTTGATGTGTCGGGATTTTTTGTGGACTTTTTGTAGGGTTAAATGTTAAAATAGCCGAATAAGTACTACATTTAAAGGACAAACACCTTACCCCCTATTAAACATTCATTAACCTTATTTTTAAAAAAATGAAAACGATCAGAACAATCCTACGATCCAAAATTCTCTACCTGGCCTTTTCTTTACTTCTTGTAACGGCCTGTAATGAAAAAGAAGCTAAAACTCAGGAAGAGCCAGAATCCAAGAAGCCGCCGGGACAGATCATCAGTGAAGCTAAAGCAACAGTACTGTATGACACCTATTCATCTAACCGGGTACCCTGCATTGATGAATTTGAAAATGCCGTGCTCGAGGAAGGCCAAGAAAGGCACGTTGTAACCCGTTATTCAGCTTTTGATTATAAGATCATACAGGATTATATGGAATATATTGAAGAACAGGCATCTTTAGCCGGGGTGGATATTGAGTCACTACGAATCTATTTCGCAACCTATCCCGAAGGAAGTGAAAAAGATCCCAATAAGAATACTGTATTCCTGGTTCCAACAACCAAATTTGGACAGGTTAACAAAGCTTTCAAAATAACAGAAAAAGATGGTAAGGCGGTAGCGGAATCTATTCCTTGGAACTTCAAACGGAACGGGAGCGGAGCCATGCATCAGGAACAGGACGAGGGCGAAAAAAGTCAAGCCAGCTTCTTTCCGATGATCACAACAAATGCCGTTTTACAAAACGGGGATAAGAGCCTAATTCTGAATGACGGTAATTCTTCTCCTCCTCCACCCAATCAATAAGGGTTTCAATGGAAATTATCGCATTGGTTAACCCCCTGCTAAGGGGCTTAGATACATTTTTGGAAAATGCTTATACCCCACTCTATGGGGTAACTGCATTTATAGCTTTATGGCGGTATCGCAGATACTTTGATACCGCCCTGAAGTTTATCCCAATCCTGTTCTTTTATACTTTTTTAACGGAATTGCTTGGATTGCTTATTCGTGACTTTGATATAAACTTGTTTATCAATGAATTCTATTCAAACAATAATTTTTTGATCTATAACATATACCACATAATATTCTACCTTTTCTTTTTTTGCATCTATTATTTCTACCTGGAAAGACAAAGGGATAAAAATATAGTTCTTGCCTGGGGCGTAATCTTTTTGTTAGCTAATTTATATAATTTAAATGTTGCAAGTTTCGCAACAATTAGTCAGATTTATGCCTATGTCGTCGGAGGTTTAGGGATCATCTGTTGTGCTGCGCTTTACTTTTTTCAGAACTATAGACTCAAAAGCAAATGGTGCATTAAAAAGGATCTGCTTTCCTGGATAAGCCTCGGTTTACTGGTTTTCTACGTCGTTTATATTCCCATTAAGATCATGAAACACTATTGGGTGCTGATCGGAGAATACAGTAACCCCTGGAGTCGCAGAATTCATTTAAGCGTGCTAATCTTTATGTACGTCTGTTTTATTTTGGGCTTTGTAAAGATGGATCGTAATTTACTTAAGCGGAAAACTTAGTATGAAAATCGTACTAATTGGAGGTAGCGGTACTATCGGGAGCCATGTCTACAAGGCATTTGCTGCGGATCATGATGTAATCGTGGCGAGTCGGCGCTCGATGGATTATCCGGTTAATATTGCCGATAGCGATTCCATTCAGTCCTTATTCGAGAAAACGGGTCCTGTAGATGCAGTTATCTGTATAGCGGGTGAAGCCAAATGGGCTGCATTTGACGAATTAAGCGAGTCGGATTTCTATATTGGCATAAAAAGCAAAATGATGGGGCAAGTGAACCTGGTAAAAATTGCCAAGGAATATCTGAAACCAACAGGTTCTATAACACTAACCACTGGTATTTTAGGTGAGCATCCAGTGCCTATGACTACAAGTGCTGCCCTGGTAAATGGGGCAATTCACAGTTTTGTACTTGCATTTAAACAAGACTTTCCGCAGGGTCCAAGAGTTAATGTGGTGGCACCTGGCTTAGTTGAAGACGCCTATGAAAAATATAAGGATTATTTTCCCGGACATTCTCCCGTCCCTATGGACAAGGTTGCAGAAGGATATAAAACCAGTGTGATGGGTTCGCAGCATGGTGAGCTGATCCGTATTTATGAACCATAAAAAAAGCCCTGTTACCAGGGCTTTTACTTTCTTCTCATAGACGTGCCTATAAAGAGGAGATCTGCTTGGCGAGTTTGCCTTTTAAATTCGCCGCCTTATTAGCATGAATAATATTGCGCTTAGCCAATTTGTCGATCATACTTACGACTTCTGGAAACATTTTTTCCGCTTTCTTCTTATTCGTTTCCGATCGTAATTTCTTAATAACATTACGTGTGGTCTTGTGCTGGTACCTGTTTCTCAGGCGCACTGCCTCATTTCTACGAATTCTCTTTAATGCTGACTTATGATTGGCCATGCTTCTATTTTATCTATATTTTGTAGCCCGTAGGGGAATCGAACCCCTGTTACCAGGATGAAAACCTGGCGTCCTAACCCCTAGACGAACGGGCCGAGATTTGCTTTATAGCGGTTGCAAAAATACAATTATTTTTTATTACCACAACAGCCCTAAATATTTTTTAGATCAATAGGCTTTTGCAAATAATACCCGTCGTTCGGAGGGTTTACCACTAACCATACAACTGCCCGAGCCTTCATATCCACTGAGAGGTATACAACGAATCGTAGCCATTGTTTCTTTCTTTATCTGAGCTTCTGTTTCGGCAGTGCCATCCCAATGTGCAGCTATAAAACCACCCTGTTCTTCCAATACTTCCTTGAATTCCTCATAGGAATCAACAGATCTGATATTCTGGTCGCGAAAAGTTTCGGCTTTCTTATAGATTGATTCCTGGATCTCCTCTAGCAATTTTGTGATATGATCACCTGCCTTATCCATATCAATACTTGTCTTTTCCAAAGTATCGCGGCGGGCGATTTCCAGGGTGCCCTGTTCCAGGTCTCGCTGGCCGATGGCTATTCGCACAGGTACACCTTTTAATTCATATTCATTGAATTTGAAGCCCGGTTTATGCGTGTCTCGTTTATCAAATTTTACAGAAATATCTTTGGCTTTAAGCTCATCGATCAAAGGCTGAATCTTATCACTGATCGCATCCAGCTGATCCATACCTTTATATATGGGGACAATAACTACCTGAATAGGGGCCAACTTTGGCGGCAGCACCAAACCATTATCGTCACTATGGGTCATTATTAATGCGCCCATTAAGCGGGTTGAAACTCCCCATGATGTGGCCCAGACATACTCCTGTTTCCCTTCTTTGGTGGCGAATTTGACATCAAAGGCTTTGGCAAAATTCTGAGCCAGAAAATGAGAGGTTCCTGCTTGTAAGGCCTTGCCATCCTGCATAAGGGCTTCAATACAATAGGTGTTTTCCGCCCCGGCAAAACGCTCACTTTCTGATTTGACGCCCTTGATCACAGGAACAGCCATATGCCCTTCAGCAAAATCGGCATATATATTTAATATCAATTCAGCTTCATCAACTGCTTCCTGCCGTGTTGCATGTGCCGTATGCCCTTCCTGCCATAGGAATTCTGTCGTCCTTAGAAAAAGGCGAGTCCGCATCTCCCATCGCACTACATTCGCCCACTGATTGATCAGCAGAGGTAGATCCCTGTATGATTGGATCCATTTGCGATATGTATCCCAAATGATGGTCTCCGAAGTAGGTCTAACAATTAATTCCTCCTCGAGTTTGGCATCCTCATCGACAACAATACCTGTTCCATCTTCTGAATTTTTTAGTCGGTAATGAGTCACAACAGCACATTCCTTTGCAAAGCCCTCTACGTGGCTCGCCTCCTTACTCAAATAAGACTTTGGAATAAATAAGGGGAAATAGGCATTTTCATGCCCTGTATCCTTAAACATCTTGTCTAAACCGGCCTGTATTTTTTCCCAAATAGCAAAACCATAGGGTTTGATCACCATACAGCCGCGAACACCCGAGTTTTCGGCAAGGTCGGCCTTAATTACGAGTTCATTATACCATTTAGAATAATCCTCGCTTCGTTTCGTTAAATTTTTACCCATTAATAAGACTTTGGCATAAAACTTGTGATATTGATCACAGAAAAAGTTGGGTAAAACTAACTAAATTTAATCGATGTTCAATATTCAAATGGCGATACGATGATACAAGCACTACCCCAGCCTAAACCCCTTAAAATCTTATGGGCCACATTACTTGGTTCATTCCTTGTTTCCTGCGGTTCATACCAGCAGGCTTCTTATTATGATAATGATGGGATTTACACCAAGGGTCAAAAAACGACCGTGGTTGAGCGACCTACACAGCCAGTTGAGACCGTTGAGAAAGAAAGCGATGGGATTTATGGCGAATATTTTGGCCAGCGCGCCGATCAGATCGATGACATCATGGAGAATGAGATTTTTACAGATGTCGATGGTTATTACAGCGGAGTAGAAAATGATAGCATTTTAGGCGAGCAAGACTATTCCGATATGGGTAACGATTATGCCGGTTTTGGTGGTTGGGGCGATAATGCGGGTCGTGTTGAAGTGAATGTATACCCAAATTATGGTTGGGGAGGTTATTACGGATGGAACAGTCCTTATTGGGGCGGTGGCCTCGGATGGGGTGGTCTTTATGTAGGTCTGGGCGGATGGTATAACCCATGGTGGGGATCACGTTTCTACAATCCTTACTGGTATGGCGGTGGCTTTGGATGGGGTTACGCCGGATGGGGTTATGGTGGATGGGGTTACCCATACTACGGATATGGCTACGGCTATGGATATCATCCCTACTACGGTTACAACCACTACAATAATAGATACTCCTACAATCGCAGCAGACGCGGATATTATCCTTCCGGCTTAGCATCTAACAATTTAAGAGGTAGATCTAATACCGGTTTAAGTCGCGGAAATAACAACGTACGATATAGAAGCAATAGCGGTCGCTCCAATGCGAGTAGGACCGGCACGGCTTCACGAACTACAACACGAAGCAGAAGCAATAGTATAGCAGGACGTTCGGCAGGCATAGACGGTATCGCCAGAAATAGGGCGTATCGTTCCAGCAGAAGTACACGCGCTGTACCTAACTATAACAGAAATAGAAGTAGCAGATCAAATCAATACAGTAGAACTACAACTCCTCGAAGCAGTACGTATCGCAGAGGGGCGCAAAGTTCTTCTAACAGAAGCAGCTATCGAAGTACGCCTTCACGGAGATCTACCTATAGCAGGCCTTCTAACTCCTCGAGAAATTCGGGATACAGAAGTCCGAGTCGTAGCTCTTCAAGGAATTCCGGATACAGATCGAGCCGTAGCGCTCCCAGAAGTTCCGGTTATCGTTCCAGCAGAAGCAATTCTTCCAGGAGTTCAGGAGTTCGGTCTTCCAGCCGGAGCAGTTCCAGGAGTTCAGGGAGTATGAGAAGTTCGCGAAGCAGCTCAAGATCTTCCGGTATGAGCAGATCATCTGGAGGTAGAAGAGGCGGTCGGCAGTAATTCCATCAAAACATAAAACAACACAAAATGAAAAGGATTTTAACTTTCATAATGGTATTGGCATGCGCAGTTGGAAGCGCACAAACAGCCAACGATGTCTTACTATTTAGCCTGGAAGATCAGCAGGGAACAGCAAGATTCCAGGGAATGAGCGGTGCCTTTGGAGCACTCGGCGGCGATATGTCTGCCTTAAACATTAACCCGGCCAGTTCTGCCGTATTCAACAATTCTATTTTCTCCATTACAGGGACCCATTACGAAAAGGATAATGCCACAACCTATGGCGGTGGATTCCGGAACATGGATGAGAACCGGGTAGATCTGAATCAACTAGGGGGTGTTTTCGTTTATAAAAATACATCTGATTCGGAATGGAAAAAGATCGCTTTTGCTGTAAACTATGATATGGTGCAGCAATTCAATAATGAAATTGCTGTTTCCGGAAGCAGTGCAGAAGGGATTGATAATTATTTTCTGGCATTTGCCCAGGGAGTGCCTTTCGGATCCATCCTTATACAAGGGGATGAACTAATAGAAGATGCCTATTTGGATATCGGTGCCCGTTCCGGTTTTGGAGCACAGCAAGCCTTTCTTGGATATTACGGGGGCTTGATAGATCCGACCGATATGGATGAAGGCACCAGCACATATGTGCCAACGGCCCAATACAATTCCGTTAATCAGGAATATCGCCAGAGCACTTCTGGCTATAACAGTAAATTCACAGTGAATTTCGCCGGGCAGCATGAAGAAAATTTATTTGTGGGGGCATCGGTAAATTTTCATACGATATTTTACGACAAGGCAACTTTCCTTGATGAAACTGGCTATGAAGCCGCTTCGCCTATTCAGAGTACGATCTTTGATAATCTATTGCATACGGAAGGTTCCGGATTCTCATTTCAGCTTGGCGCCATTGCTAAAGTTAATGAAAGCCTGCGTCTGGGTGGAAGTTATCAGTCACCTACCTGGTATCGACTAACAGATGATACGGCTCAGCGAATCGATAGTGATCTGGCAGATGACGAAATTGGTTTTATAGATTTTAATGTCATTAATCTTTTTGAAGAATACAAGATCAAAGTGCCTGCTAAATACACCGGGAGTGCCGCCTTGATTTTTGGTCGCGATGGGCTGCTTAGCTTTGATTATTCCTATCAGGATATGTCCAATGCAGAACTTCAGCCTACAACCGATCCTTCATTTTCAATTGTAAATGATCAGATCGCTAACAGTTTTGGAGATATAAATTCCTTTCGCATCGGGGCGGAATACCGAATAGATGAAGTAAGCCTCAGGGGTGGATATCGAATGGAAGAAAGTC
Source organism: Flavobacteriaceae bacterium (assembly GCA_029861705.1). Lineage (GTDB taxonomy): Bacteria > Bacteroidota > Bacteroidia > Flavobacteriales > Flavobacteriaceae > HDS-28. The sequence goes on along the minus strand of JAOTYW010000068.1, from coordinate 1,457 downwards.
CGTTTGCTGACGGTAGTACCGTGGGCGACCTTACTGGCTATTCTCTGGGATTGGGTTATTCTTTTGGCGGGAGCCGTTTAGACCTTGGCTTTAATCAATCGGAACGGGAAATTAATATGCCTTTATTCGATGTAGGTGTAAGCACCCAGGCTTTTAGAAATCTCGAGAATACCCAGGTAGCCCTTACATATACATTAAACTTCTAGCGTTTTAAACTGAAATGAGTGCGAATGGTATTGGCTACAACGACGCCACCTTCATCCCGTGAATATTCAAGTCGGAACCAATAGTCAGAAGAGGGCATGGGGCGGCCATTAAAGGTGCCATCCCAACCGAAGGTAGCAGCATCTAATTGCTTGAGTAATTTTCCGTAACGGTCGAAAATAAATACCACCGGGTTTATCAGGGTTTCTATGCCAAGGACATTCCAGTCGTCATGGATTCCATCGCCATTCGGCGTAAAGAATTTTGGATATCCCACTACGAGGAAAGGAATTGGTTCTGTAGTTCCGCATCCATTCTTATCATTGATCACCAGGGTATTTTCACCTGGCGGGACATCTACAAATACGGGGGAATCCTGAAAAGGGCCATTATTTATAGCATATTCATAGCTCCCTGTTCCCTGCACTAACACCTCAATGATATTTCTATCAGATAAATCCTCGAGAACATCGATCCTTTCAAGCACCGGAATCCCATAAAATGTAATTAGTATGTCATCTGTAATGACTGTCGCAAATGTTGTTTCAATAGAGACAAAGTAACGTCCGGAGTTTGGACTTGTTACTGTATACATAGTCTCAGCTGCACCAGTAGCAAGCACCTGATCTACAACGCCATCATCTTCATAATCCACGGACCAGGTTACATTAGCAATGTCTGGTCCTGCAGGAGAATTTAACGCGCTTAAAACTATGTCAGGATCTCCTTCACAGGCTATAATATCCAAGCCTAGAAATTCGTCTCTCAGTGTACAATCCAGCGCTGTATCCTGATCGTCATCTACAGAAGTTCCGGTAAAGGTTAATATGTAGGATTCAGGATCCCCGTCAAAATTCGTATTAAAATTATTGATCAGAAGGTAATAGATCTCACCTGCCTGCACATCTAACCATTCGTCATAAGTATTCTGACTCCCAACAAGCGGTGGCGCACCTGCTTGTCCATTTTCAGGATTTACACCAATGCCGGTAAAACGTGTACTGTTTACTTCATAGTTACAACGAATAGGCTGTGCAGTGCCATTACTGATACTGCCACAATCCGAATCTGGCCCATACAAGGCAAAGTCCCATTCTGCACTGATCGTCATTCCGGTTGAGGGAAGGGCTTCAATATCAAACCCGATCTGTCCATCTGTTCCCGCACGGAATACAAACCAGGAGGTATTATTCTCTATATTGGCAGAACTTACACTCCCTTTTTCCAAACAGCCTGTCTGACGGATCACATCC
>JAOTYW010000067.1 GCA_029861705.1 Flavobacteriaceae bacterium | reverse complement strand
ACGGCGCTGATTCATCCTAAACTTGTAGCCCGATGGGCCTTTATTACTTTTTGTACCATCCGCAAAGGTGGGATCAATGAACAGCAAGCGAACTTTTTATCCGAGGCTGTAGCAACTCCAAGGGCCATGGAAGGACTCATGATCATGGAATACCAATGGGGCGGAAGCGGAGATACCGTGATCCTTGTTCATGGCTGGGAAAGCAATAGCGGGCGATGGCGTAATCTCATCCAAATGTTGGTAGAGAAAGACTTTAATGTTGTAGCCTTTGATGCACCCGGGCACGGAAATTCTACCGGAAAGATCCTTAACGTTCCCCTATATGCCCGCTGCCTGGAAGAAGTGATCCAAACACATAATCCCAAGCATTTAATTGGCCATTCCGTAGGGGGAATGACAACGATCTACAACCAATACAAGAACCCCAAAAATGGTATTGAAAAAATCGTCACAACAGCAGCTCCATCTGAATTTTATGAGATCATGGAGGAATACCAGTCTATGCTAGGCCTGAGTTCCAGGGTTATGGCCTCACTTGATCAACTTGTTTTAAAAAAGTTTGGCTTTAGGATAAGAGATTTCTCTACGAGTGCCTTTGTTGCTTCAAATACCAAAAAAGGACTTTTAGTACATGATAAAGAAGATCCAATTACGCCCTATCATGCCTCTGAAAAAGTACATAAAGCCTGGAGAAACAGCCTTTTAATCAGTACATCTGGCTTCGGACACTCTTTACATCAGGAGGAAGTGAATGCTGCTATTGTAGATTTCCTCTTAGGCAATGAAGTCGATAATTTGTAATTTCCTGCTATGAAATCAATTTCACCTTTCCATATAGCCATACCCGTCCACAATTTGAGTGAATGCAGGAAATTCTACGGCCAGGTTCTGGAATGTGAAGAAGGAAGAAGTAGTGATCAATGGGTAGATTTTGATCTTTTTGGCCATCAACTTGTCATCCATTATAAACCAAAAGATAAGGAGGAGTTGCATACGAATCCGGTTGACGGCAAAAGCGTTCCTGTTCCTCATTATGGGGTAGTACTTCCCTGGGAAGATTTTAAACCTTTTTCAGAAAAATTGAAGTCGAAGGGTGTGAAATTTATTATAGAGCCTTATATCCGTTTTGAAGGGGAAGTCGGCGAACAAGCAACTATGTTTTTCCTGGATCCGGCTGGGAATGCCCTGGAATTCAAGGCTTTTAAGGATATCGATCAACTTTTTGCCAAGTAGTTCAATCCTTTTTACGCCCCATAAATTTATCTCGTACCGCTAAGAAAATGCCGTAGAGAATTCCGAAGAGCAAGCCTTCCGAAATTTCGCGCACCAATATCTCTGTCGAGTATTCCCCTTCCAGGATCATTGAGATCAGTACGTAAAGGGCTACGGCAACAAGTGCTTGAATGACATATTTTTTAATTTTCATCCTTAAGATCTATATGTAGTGTTCCCATTCTCAGAATAGAAGTACCGCTTCCCCAGCCAGAACCGTGATCACTTTTCATTTTCTGCACATGAGTATCTTGAATTCTATGATTGCCAAACGTCAATAGCTTTAATATACTTCCCGGTCGTTCATGCCAGCTAGCCCAACTCAATGGCGTATCTCCATTCATATCCGTTGCCTGTTTATCGGCACCTGCATCGATCAATAATTGTATCGTTTCCTCATTTCCAAAGGCTGCCGCTCTGTGGAGGGGGGTTTCTCCTTTTGTATAGGCATCACGCATAAAACCACCAGTTTCTGCCCGTTCTTTGGTCTGCACTCTCGGATGGGCGCCATAGGCGAGCAATAATTGAATGATCATATTGGCCACCGGCCGGTTGCTTTTACAGAGTACATTATGTAGTGGGCTTTCACCCGTTTTAGAAAGTGTTTTATTTGGATCCGATCCTGATTCCAGCAAAAATTGGCACAGCTGCCAATGACCATGAAAAGCAGCCCCATTAAGATCATAGTTCGACCCGAGATCACCCAGCTTGGCTCCATGGGAAAGAAGATGCTTGATCGCACTAACATCGCCATAATAAGCACACCATTGTATTAGGGAAATACCATTCGGATCCACTTTAGTCGCTGATAGTTGAGAAGGAACCAAGTCATGCACAAGGTCTGTGCGACCGTCGGCTAGCTTTTGGATGATTCCACCTATGCTCATTTGATCTCAATTAGTATTGAGAAAAGATACTAAATAACTCTGGATTCAGATACCATAAGGAAGTCGAAGAGCGTTATAACTTATACCCAAATACCCAAATCATGAAAAAACTTATCTACCTGCTTATCTTGCTTGGGATAGTCTTCCTGGGCTCTTGCACCAATAATGAAGGCTCAGAAGATATCGATGTATTAACACCAGCTGATTCTACTGGAGCTGTAAGTGTGGACCAGTAAAATTCAATTGAAAACTCAAGCGATTAAATGCTCTAGTTTTGAGCATGTCGCTCTCTGGCTTCTAATGTATTCTTGAGAAGCATAGCAATGGTCATAGGACCGACGCCACCAGGAACCGGCGTAATAAAGGACGCTTTTTGAGAGACTGCTTCAAAATCTACATCTCCGGTAATATAATACCCCCGCTCTCTGCTTTCATCCGGTACACGGGTAATCCCCACATCTACAATAACGACACCTTCTTTTACCATATCTGCTTTCAGAAAACCAGGCACTCCCAGTGCGGAAACGACTACATCTGCCTGTTTAGTGATCTCACCGAGGTTTTGTGTCCTGCTGTGCGTTAGGGTCACCGTGGCATTGCCGGGATTCCCTTTCTGACTCATTAATATGCTGATAGGGCGTCCTACTATATGGCTCCTTCCGATCACAACTACATGTTTACCCTGGAGGGGTACATCATATCTCTTCAACAATTCCATGATCCCATAAGGCGTTGCGGAGATAAAACTAGGCATATCAAGGGCCATCTTGCCAAAATTAGTAGGGTGAAAGCCGTCTACATCCTTTTCAGGATCTACTGCCATAAGTACTTTTTGTTCGTCAATGTGCTTGGGTAATGGTAGCTGAACAATATAACCGTCTATCTCCTCATTGGCATTTAGTTCGGCTACTTTTTGAAGCAATGCTGCTTCGGTGGTTTCCTCAGGCAAATGGATCAGGGTAGATTCAAAACCAATTCGCTTGCAAGACCTGACTTTGCTACCCACATATGTCAAACTCGCGCCATCATCCCCTACCAGTACAGCTGCCAGATGTGGAACCTTTTCGCCCCTGGCATTGATCTCAGAGACTTCCTTTTTGAGCTCTTCCTTGATCTCATTACTGATCTTTTTCCCGTCTAGTAGTATCATTCGCTGACTTATCTGCGCATTTGGTTCATCATTTGCATCATTTTCTTGCCGCCTCCACCTTGCATCATCTTCATCATTTTACTCATCTGATGGAACTGTTTTAACAACTGGTTCAGTTCCTGGATACTGCGTCCGCTTCCTTTGGCAATTCGCTTCTTCCTGGATGCGTTTAGTGTAGAAGGGTTTGCCCGCTCATCAGGGGTCATTGAATGTATCATGGCTTCCACATGTTTAAAAGCATCATCTTCAATGTCGATTCCCTTCATAGCCTTCCCCATACCGGGGATCATTCCCATCAAGTCCTTCATATTCCCCATCTTCTTGATCTGCTGTATCTGCGAAAGGAAATCATCAAGCCCAAATTTATTTTTTGCGATCTTCTTCTGGATCTTGCGTGCTTCTTCCTCATCAAACTGATCCTGGGCGCGTTCCACCAGGGAGATCACATCGCCCATCCCCAAAATCCTGTCGGCCATCCGATCCGGATAAAAGACATCCAGGGCGTCCATTTTTTCACCTGTACCAATAAACTTGATCGGTTTTTGAACGACGGATTTAATAGAGAGTGCTGCACCGCCTCGTGTATCCCCATCTAACTTAGTCAGGATCACGCCTTCAAAGTTCAGGACGTCGTTAAAAGCTTTGGCCGTATTCACTGCATCCTGGCCTGTCATGGCGTCTACAACAAATAGCGTTTCCTGGGGTTGTACAGCCTTATGGATGTTGGCAATTTCCGCCATCATCTCTTCATCAATGGCGAGTCGGCCTGCTGTATCGATCAGGACAACATTATGGCCATGAGCCTTAGCATGCGCGATCCCGGCTTTGGCAATGGCTACCGGATCTTTACTTTCCCGATCCGAATATACCTCTACACCTATCTGTTCACCTACGACATGTAACTGATCTATAGCGGCCGGTCTGTAGATATCACAACCGACTAACAGGGGTTTCTTAGATTTTTTATTTTTTAAGTAATTGGCAAGTTTTCCGGAGAAGGTAGTTTTACCTGAACCCTGAAGTCCTGACATCAGGATCACGGAAGGTTGTCCGGAGAGGTCTAACTCCTCGGCTTCACCACCCATTAACTCTGTCAGCTCGTCTTTGACGATCTTGACCATGAGTTGGCCTGGCTGAAGTGTAGTCAAAACATTCTGACCCAAAGCCTTTTCTTTCACCCGATTGGTGAATTCCTTGGCGATCTTAAAATTGACATCGGCATCCAGCAAAGCACGCCTGACCTCCTTGACCGTTTCGGCAACGTTGATCTCTGTTATCTGGCCATGTCCTTTGAGGACGTGGAGGGCCTTATCCAGCTTTTCACTTAAACTATCAAACATTCTAATCAGATTCCTAAAAGAAGTGCAAATTTAAGCATCTCCAATGGATAGAAGAAACCAGGAGGGGGTAAAAACAAAAAGGGTAACTCCTTTTTGGGAAGTCACCCTTTTCAGCAAAATTGGGGGCAAATATGATTTGTTTGCGTATGTTTTGCTTTTTAGATTCTCTCGAAGACCAGCAGATCTGTACCGTCTACCGTACCAGCCGGTGAATAATCATCGCTGACATCACGCAATTCAATACGATTCGGGCTTATTTCAACCAGTTTCCAGTCGTCCGTTAATTCGCCATAAGGATCGGCGTCGCCAAAGTTCAAATAAACCTTGATCTTGCCATCACTATTACGGATCACTCTCCACAATCCCATATAAGCAGGGCCGGTTGGACTCACTGTAACAGATACTAAATGATCGGGTAGGAATTCGAACGTGCTTCCTGTGAACAACTCAGTTTCATCAACTCCATCATCTTTATACTGAGCAACGATCCACGGACCTTGAGCCATAATGCTTCTGATCTCTACCAAGTCACCATCGGTGTTGGTATCATCACATACACGCTGCAATACGAGTTCATAATCGATCTCTTCAATGCTGAATTTCAAGCGATCGTGACGCAAGTCACTCAATGGCCACTCGAAAGTAATGGCAGGCTCTGATCCAAAGCTAAGCGCCATAACCAATCTACCTTGCGCATTCATAGTGATCTCCCAAGTACCTTGAGAAACCATGTCTCCGTTGGTCAAAGTGACTACACCTTCCGGAAGGAATTGGAATTCCCATCCTAGTAAACGATCTATCTCCTGGCCCTGGTTCAATACTTTTTTGATCACCCATACACATTCTTTAAGGATCTCACGAAGTGTATTGGGATCATCATTAACGATATCACAAGCACTTTCCATTATGATCTTGTCGCGGTCACCGGCGTATAACTTGATCTTTCCAGGGCTGATTTCATATACATACCATTCCAAGGTAAATTCAACAAGGACATTAAATTCCATGATCAGTTTTACGTGGTGGTCTGTCACTCGTGTATCCCACACTCCTGTTAACATGTTGCCTTGACGGTCTTTTACCGTAACAGCACCATCTTCAGAGAATTTGAATAAGTATTCAAAATATTGGTCAGTAAGACTAACGGCATCACGCTCGATCTCTTTTACAAACCATGGGCACTCAACCAGTAAGGCACGCAGGCGCTCTTCGGTGAAATCATCATCATTATGATCATTATCATCATCTTCATCACACATTGTTTTTGCCATTTCTATGGCCTGAACAAGTTCTTCATTACTAGTTACCAGAACTTCAGTACCGTCAGATTTAACTAAGGTGATCGGAAAATCTATACTGACGAGGTCGTCATCATCTAAACCTGCAAAAAAGCGACGTAGCTGATAATCATTCTCAACAGTTACACTCCCTGTTTGTTGCTCGTTAAGGTCAAAAGTGTACAAGGTGATCGGATAGACGAAATCTATACACTCAATGTCATCATCATCTCCTCCTTCAATACATTCTTGAGCCAGATCACGAAGTTGATCAAAACTTTCAATAACGATCTCTGAGTAATCGGCAATGGTAATTGTAATTGGGAAAAGAATGTCTAATTCATCAACATCATTATCGAATTGATCAAAGATCTCTTCAACAATGCGTAATCCGTCTTCATTCTCAATGGTAATAGTAATTCCGTTTACCGCAACGGTATAGGGAAATTTTATGTCAAAACAGCTAGCGCCATCAACTATATTGTCAAAAGAACCGTCGTTAGACGCGGTGCCGGCAATAAGTTGACCAGTAGCAGAATTGGCCATAAGGGTCTGTTGTTCCTGATCTGGATCAGGTAGCGGTTCAAATTCTTCCTGACATCCGGTAAAGGTCAGAGCCAAGGCAAGCAGAACAGCGTAGATAGATTGTTGCAATAACTTTTTCATAACGATTTGGACTATTTTTTTTGTTTGTACACGCTAATAACAACCAGGATTTACTAAACCCTACTTTGTCTACTGTCTTTTTTCAAATATCTTTGGGGGAAATCCACCATAAAGAACCCTATTCCCTATGGATAATGTATGCGAAGAGCAGGTATATAGCGAGCTCTTCAAAGCTAATTCTAAAACGGTATTCAATTCCATTTATTATAAGTTTGGTAACGAGGAAAAAGCCTACGATGTTGTCCAGGAAGCTTTTATAAAACTTTGGGAAAATTGTCAGAAAGTTACCCCTGAAAAGGCTGCTGGCTATGTATATACTATCGCTAATAACCTATACCTTAATATTATAAAGGCCGAGAAAGTCCGTCTTAAATACAGGGACAATAAGCCGGGGCAAACCCATGAATCTCCCGAGTTTTTGATGGAAGAGAAGGAGTATAAGGATAAACTGGACAGGGTATTGAACAGTTTGCCAGAAAACCAGCGTACGACCTTTTTATTGAACAGGATCGATGGAAAAAAATACGCAGAAATTGCAGAAATGGAAGGGGTTAGTGTAAAAGCGATTGAAAAACGTATGCACCTGGCTTTAAAGACCTTACGTGAGCAAATTGAAGGAATATAGTGTAATAGGTAGGGTTTTATCAAAGTTAATTGTTAAAATGTAGAAATGCAGAAAAATCATGCAAGAGAATTACTTGGCAAAATGGCTTAATAATGAACTGAGTCCGGAAGAACTCGAAGCTTTTAAAGCGAGTCCGGAATACAGTTCATACCTTAAGTTAGCCGACATATCATCGCAGCTTGTAGCCCCCGCATTTGATGCGGAGCAGGCATTCCAGGACAATGTCCGAAGACGCGCTGCAGAAGAGCCCAAGGTAGTTCGACTCAACCCGAATCGTACACTTTGGCGGGTTGCTGCTGCTATTGCTGTGATCTTTGCATTGTCTCTTGGCTATGTATCCACACTTACAGAGCGAATTAATACACAGTACGCGGAGCGATCTGAAATTAATTTGCCCGATAATTCTGAGGTGATCCTGAATGCCGGATCCAAACTAACTTATCATAAAAAGAAATGGGCAACGGATAGACGTGTGACATTGAAAGGCGAGGCCTTTTTTAAAGTAGCCAAAGGGGCTACGTTTAGTGTTGAAACGAAATCCGGAATAGTACAAGTTCTGGGAACACAATTCAATGTGGAACAACGTCAAAATTTCTTCGAGGTGAGTTGTTACGAAGGCTTGGTAAGTGTTACCTATCAAGGTACAGAACATAAAGTAGCTGCCGGATCTTCCTTCGTTGTAATGGATGGAACAGTTTTCACAGATACCGTTCCGGTAAATACACAGCCGAGCTGGGTAACTAGTGAAAGTTCTTTCAAAAGTATTCCCCTGGCATTTGTACTGGATGAACTCAAGCGGCAATACGACATCCGTGTTGAGACAGACAACATTGATCTAAGCCAAAAATTTACCGGTACATTTAGCAACACAAACCTGGATTTGGCGTTACAGAGTATTAGCACCCCTGCACAAATAAGCTATACCTTAGAGGGGAACAAAGTGCTCTTTTATGCCAAGGAGATTCCATAGACATCTTAGCGCCTTTCTTCTTATCCTGTTAGCCCATCTTCCAATACGGGCTCAGGACGTTGTATCTTCGGAAACAATAAACTTAAGGACGTACGTACTTCAGCTGGAACAAGATTTTGATGTTAAATTCTCTTTTGTCGATGAAGATCTGTCATCACTAACCGTAGAGATCTCTGAATTCACAAGTCTACCGCTTATCCTGGAAGATATTAGAGAACAAACCCAATTACTTATTAATAAGCTTAACGAGCGCTATTATACCTTGTCTAAAAGCAGTACGGTAGATATCTGCGCCCGGGTACTTGATAATTTTGAGCGCAGTACGATTTCCGGGGCTACTGTTGAAGTATTAGGAAGCAGTATTGCTACCATCGCAAATCTGGATGGCGAGTTTAGGCTGACTAACATCCCCAGGAAAGCTGTAATTCGAATCCGGCACATTGGATTCAGAACACAGTTCGTGACAGCAGAAGACTTTGTAACGGCATCACCTTGCAGAGAGATCGTGCTTGGGGTAAATTACCAGCAGCTCGAAGAAGTGGTCGTCTATGAATTACTGACCTCAGGCCTGACAAAGCAATTAGATGCCAGTATTACCATGAATCCCGGTGAATTTGGCATCCTTCCCGGGCAAATAGAGCCGGATGTGCTACAAACGATCCAAGCGCTTCCCGGAATCAAAAGTATTGACGAAACTGTCTCCAATATCAATATTCGTGGCGGTACCAATGATCAAAACCTCATCCTGTGGGACAATATTAAAATGTACCAATCCGGTCACTTTTTTGGCCTGATCTCTGCCTTTAACCCCTATTTGACCGAAGAAGTCACCTTAATCAAAAATGGCACCAGTGCTCAATACGGCGATGGGGTAAGCGGGATCATTAAAATGGATACAAATGATGAGATCAAGGATACTTCCTATGGAGGGGGCGGCTTTAACCTGATCAGTGGGGATATCTATGGCCATGTCCCTTTTCGGGGCGATATGGCCATGCAGTTCTCAGCGAGGCGCTCTATGACCGATTTCCTGAACACGCCTACATACGAGCAATTTGCCGGGCGTGCCTTCCAGGATATCCAGGTGACCAATACAATTACATCAACAGACAGGGATTTTAACCAGGAACAAAATTTCTATTTCTACGATTTCAGCGGGAAATTCCTGTATGACTACAATGAAGATCACAAAGTGAGACTGAGTTTTATCTATATCAACAATGCCTTTGATTATAAGGAGACGGATCTACGCATCTCAACCACAAACCGAAATACACTGGATCAGGAAAATATTTCTTTCGGTGGCACACTGAACAGCAGATGGTCTGATCGGTTCAGAAGCAGCTTACAGGGCTATTATACCCGGTATAACCTGGATGCATTTACAAGCACCGTGGCAGATCGCCAGCAGCTAACACAAAAGAATAATGTAGATGAACGCAGCGTACGACTCAATACATATTTCGATTTGTCGCCTACGCTGAGTTGGCTTAATGGATATCAACTCAATGAAACAGGTATCACAAATGGTACTATCGTAACAGAGCCTTTCTTTAATAATGAAAGTAAAAGCGTAATTCGGGGGCATAGCGGTTACACAGAACTAACGTATACCTCTGATGACAGGAGAATGCATCTGAGTGGCGGACTACGGGTCAACTACCTGCAAAACCTGGATACATTTGATGAAGTCCTTTTCGAGCCTAGATTAAATTTTCATGCCTTCCTGGCCAACAATTTTCGGATGGAAATACTTGGCGAGTTCAAGAACCAGGTGACAAATCAATTCATAGACCTGGATGAGAACTTTTTGGGGATAGAGAAAAGACGCTGGGTATTATCGGACGGACAATCCATCCCTATTACCAAAAGCAAGCAAGGATCCATAGGCTTTAATTATGAAAAGGAGAATTGGTATGTAGGCCTGGAAGGATTTTATAAAGAAGTAGATGGCATCAGCACCTCTACCCAAGGCTTTCAAAATCAAAATCAGTTCAATGGCGAGATCGGGAAATATGACAACAAAGGAGTAGAATTCCTGATCAATCACAGAAATGCTAATTTTAGTTCCTGGTTGAGTTATACTTTTAACGACAACAATTATACTTTTGAAGACATCATCCCCCCAAACTTCCCTAATAACAGAGACATCAAGCATTCTTTTACCCTGGCCACTACCTATGCCTACCGGAATCTAAAAGTCGGACTTGGCTTTAATTATCGGACCGGGAAACCCTTTACCGAACCCCTGGACCCGCCCAATGATATTGATACATCCGACTTTCCATTTCGTATCATTTATAACGAACCTAATAGCAGCCGTTTACCTCAGTATATCCGACTCGATGCCTCAGCAGTCTATGATTTTCCGCTCTCTCGTCGTGTAAATGCCAGTATAGGGGCTTCTGCCCTGAATGTCCTGGATCGGGAAAATATATTGAATACCTACTTCCGCCTAGATGAACAATTCAATATTGAAACGGTAAAAAGTCTCTCCCTTGGATTTACGCCGAATGTGAGTTTCAGAGTGCGTTTCTAAGGATCTTACATCCGCTCCGGTGCTTCTATACCCAAAAGTCCTAATGAAGATTTAATGACCTCGCCTACTTTATTCGCCAATTGTATACGGAAGCTTTTTATCTGCTCATCTGTCTCTCCCAGAATGGTTACTTGCTGATAGAAGGAATTGAATTCCTTTACCAGTTCATATGCATAGTTGGCCACTAATGCCGGACTGTATTGTTCCGCAGCAGCCAGGACTATAACGGGATATTCTTCCAGCGCTTTTAACAGTTCTTTCTCTTTGGGATGCAGCACTTTTGTGTCTGTAGTTTTTGTAGCCCAGTCTGTCCCTGCTTTGCGTAAGATGGACTGGATCCTGGCATAAGTATACTGGATAAATGGACCTGTATTCCCTTGAAAATCAACAGATTCCTTTGGGTCGAATAAAATACGCTTCTTAGGATCTACTTTGAGGATAAAATATTTTAATGCCCCCAGGCCTATTATTCGGTATAGCGATGTTTTCTCTTCCTCAGAATAGCCTTCCAGCTTACCTAATTCCCTGGATATTTCCTCAGCTGTAGCAGTCATTTCGGAAATAAGGTCATCAGCATCTACCACCGTTCCTTCCCGGCTTTTCATCTTCCCGCCGGGAAGATCTACCATTCCATAACTCAAATGGTACAGGCTGTCTGCCCAGGAATAGCCCAGCTTTTTTAGAATCAGAAAAAGTACTTTAAAATGGTAATCCTGCTCATTTCCTACGGTATATACCATCCCCTCTGTACCCGGAAAATCTTTTGCCCGCTGCACAGCCGTACCCAGGTCCTGGGTCATATAAACGGAAGTGCCATCTGCTCGCAATACGATCTTCTCATCCAATCCATCCTCTGTAAGATCGATCCATACACTGCCATCATCCTTCTTAAAAAACACGCCTTTCTTTAATCCTTCCGCCACAATATCCTTGCCTAATAAATAGGTCTCGCTCTCAAAATAGAGTTTATCAAATTCTACTCCCAAATTGGCATAGGTCTCATTAAAGCCTTCATAGACCCAGCTGTTCATCGTACGCCAAAGCGAAACTACTTCTTCATCACCCGCTTCCCATTTTCGCAGCATATCCTTGGCGTCCAGGAAGATTGGTGCTTCTTTTTCGGCTTCTTCCTTTGAGAGTCCGAAGGCCATACGCTCAGCAACCTGGCCCTTGAATATCTGGTCGTAGGCCACGTAGTAGTTGCCTACCAATTTATCTCCTTTTAAGCCTGTACTTTCCGGGGTCTCGTTTTTCCCAGAACGTTGCCAGGCCAGCATGCTTTTACAAATATGAATACCCCGGTCATTGATGATCTGGATCTTTTTCACTTCTTTCCCGGCAGCTTCCAGAATGCGAGAAACGGAGTATCCCAATAGATTATTTCGAATATGACCCAGATGAAGGGGTTTATTTGTATTTGGGGACGAATATTCTACCAGATACTTTTCACCATCATTGGATTGTATGCCATAAGACCCTTCGGTTTTTATACCATCAAAAAAGTCGAGATAATAGGAATCGGCCAGTACCAGATTCAAAAATCCTTTAATGATATTGAAGGAATCAACCTCAGCCATACTCGCTTGCAACTGTTCTCCAAAGGTTTGCCCAATCGCTACAGGATTCCCTTTGATATATCTCAGCATTG
>JAOTYW010000255.1 GCA_029861705.1 Flavobacteriaceae bacterium | reverse complement strand
TAATTTGTTAATCCTAGACAACAACAGGGATACATGTAATATTGAATTGAGGCCAAATGGCATCATTATTCGATTTAGATCCCTGTTAGAAACTTTTGCCCTCGTGATCCCGTATTACAAATTAGTGACCTTTAAAGGCGAGATTGGTCTCTACACGCTTTATAGAGACAAACATTTTATTCAGTTCAGATCCGATACAAAAGCCATACAAAAATTTCTCGCTAAAATGTTGGGGTACAAAGCAGATAATGCACCCACATCCATCGAAGATTTATGAATGAAAAACGCATAAAGTAACAATCCGAACCTTTGGTCGTCTTATTCTACAATATCTGATCTATGAACAATTACCGAATTGCCATTGCACTTGCCTTCGGATTTTCCCTTGCAACTGCGGGGGTGCGGGCACAGTCTAACTCTGTAGTACTCCTGGACAGTAAAAGCAAAAAACCAGTTCCGTATGCTACCATACAATATGGCATAAATGAAGGGGTAATAGCTAATGAGGAAGGGGTGTTCAGTTTTGATCATGATCAAATAAAAGAACCTCTGGATTCTATCTATATAACCTCTATGGGCTATGAAAAGTTTGGACTTCCATTTGATGCATCATTAGACAGTGTCATATATATCAAACCAAAGGCAATTAAATTAAGTGGTGTCTATTTATTTGACAACCCCTTAACTGTCAAGGAGATCATAGAGAAAGTCCAGGAACGGATACCGTTTAATTACAATAAGGAACCTGTCCGCCAACGCTTTTTCTTAAGGCAATCCAGTCTCAATACCATCCGGAAATTTGATGTAGACTTTAAAAAATCAACCATTAAAGAGTTAAACAAGGATCTGATCGATTCTGTGATCGACCTGGTCCCCAGGAATTCATCTTATTATACCGAGACCCTAGGAGATTTCTACCGAAAACCTGCGGCACATAAACTAACCATTGTCAAGGCAGCAGAACTCTATGATAAAAGCAATGAGGATTCCTTTGAAGGGCTCGGAAAGCGAATGGAATCAATTTTTAGCGAAAATATTAAACCGGATTCCTATCTAAAGATCAAATCCGGGATCTTTGGCACAAAAGTCCAGGTGGACTCCATTTTATTAGACATAGAAGAAGCAGAGACTGATGAAGAAGCAGAGGTAGTTGTAAAAACAGACCCTGACAAAAAACACTATTTCCTTGACAACAGAAAAGGTGTTCTTGACGATCTCATGTCGTCCTTATTTTACCAGGAAGACACTAAAATAAATGTCATAAATAAGTCCAGAAAGTACCGCTTTAAGATCGAAGGTTATACGGACATTAACGATGAAGGTGTCTATGTGATCTCCTTTGAACCGCGGGGAGGAGCTGATTACGAGGGGACTTTGTATGTAAATATTGAAAACTATGCCGTTGTCCGGCTTGAGTATAAAAACGTCAAGCTGCTAAGGAATTTCAGACTTCTAGGCATCACCTACCAGGAACATTTGTATAGCGGGAGTGCTCTTTTTGAGAGATCCCTCAATGACACCTACGAAATAAAATTTATTGAAAACATCATTGGAAGAAAAATGGGTGTTGACAGGCCTTTGAAGGTTATAGAAAAGAATAAGAACGTAAAGGGCAGGCGCAAACAAAATGAGCTTTCCCTGGGTATTGACATTATGAACTACTCCACAGAAAAACTGGAATTTGTTTCCTTTTCTTCAGAGATCATTCCAGGAACCGAATTTGAAAATGCCAAAGAAAATCATCAGATCAAAGCCACTTACTTGACCCGGTATGATCCGGCATTTTGGGAGGGGCATAATATAATGGAACCCAACCAGGCCATTCGGGATTTTAAAGTTCTGGAAGAATAAGTCGGCCCATTATCAATCGATGGCTTATTTTTAAGGATCAAAGAATGTACTCATTCGCGACTACTTAAAAAATAATCGACTCCTTAGCGGTTCTCTGGCCATTTTGTTGCTCCTTTCTATTGGGGTGCTCCTCTATCCGGAACAAAGTTTCAGTTGGGTGGATACGGCCTCCCTTTGGGTCCGTAATACGATTGGTTACTTTTATCTCTATTTAGGCTTAGCTTCTGTAGTTTTTGTGTTGGGTTTTGCGTTATCGCCCTGGGGCAAGATCAAACTTGGTGAGACCGGGAACAAACCTGAGCACTCTCTTTGGTCGTGGGTAGCTATGCTTTACAGCGCCGGTATGGGAGCGGGTATATTATTAAGAGCCGTTCAGGAGCCTGTATTTATGGCACGTAATCCACCTATCGAGACAACAGCCGCTTTAGAGATCATCGGGCTGGAATACACTTTTTATCAATGGGGATTTACAGCATGGGCCTTTTATGGCATTTTTGCTGCAGTGGTAGGATACAGCTTGTTTAACAAGCAAAAGAAGGTACGGATCAGTAGCGCCATTGAAGACGACATCAAATCTGGCTGGGCTCGTTCAGGCATAGATCTGATCACCATACTTACCACTGTTTTTGGTTTGATAGCAGCTATTGGATTGGGGGCAACCCAAATAAGTGGTGGCCTGGAACACCTTAAGCTGTCAGAAGCAAGCCTCGGCACTTCTTTGGGACTTACCACCCTAATATGTGTCCTTGCCTTTGTTTCGGCCTGGAAGGGCCTTAATAAGGGTATTAAGATATTATCGCAGGTTAATATTCTATTGACATTGCTAGTTTTGAGCTTTGTGCTTGTTAACAGTCCGATCCTGCGAGTGCTTAAAGATCTATTTACAGCATTCTACCGCTATATCATCGACTTCATACCTATGAGCCTTGCGTATGGCCGTTTTGACCCTGGCCTGGAATTTCTGACTGACTGGACATTCTACTATTGGGCCTTTTGGCTTGCATGGGCACCGTTTACCGGGATATTTATCGCCCGCATATCAAAAGGCAGAACATTGAGACAGCTTTTATTAGGGGTCATGATAATTCCGTCTATCGGAACCTTTTTATGGTTCTCTGCCTTTGGTGCCTCGGCTTTTGAAATGATAGAGAGCTGGACAAGTTACCAGGGAGAATTTGACAATGTCTTTACGTCTATCTTTACCTTCTTCCAGGCCTTGCCTCTCTCAGATCTTATGAATGGGTTAACTGTACTCCTACTTGTTGGATTTTTAGTGACCTCAGTAGATTCAGCCGTTTTGGTGCTCAGTATGTTTACAGATCGCGGGAAATTGATCCCCAGGAAATCACACCGACTCCTATGGGCAGCTATTATCTTACTGTCTTGTATGGCATTGTTAGTATTAGGCAATATCCGACCTGATATTGATGTTTTAGTAGCGGCTCAAAAGATCCTGATCATAACCTCCCTGCCTTTTGCGGCATTTATGATCGTAAT
>JAOTYW010000066.1 GCA_029861705.1 Flavobacteriaceae bacterium | reverse complement strand
AATTCCAGTCCCGCATTTTTTGATCCAAGTACAATCTTGGGCGGTGATGGAGGAGCTACAACGGTAGATGGGACTTGTCTAGTTGATAGTGGTACTGATACCTACACCATTAACTTCAGAGTAACCAAAGGCGGAGAGGATCCAGGCCATAATGAATATTCATTTGATCCGAAATTGGGTGGTAATCCATAAATATCTTTATGGTTGGTAGAACCATTAGATGTATCTATACTATTTTTTGCATTCTGTTCTTCCTGGGCATGACCATACATGCCCAAGACCAACGCATTGCAGATAGTCTGGCCATTATCTACTCGGAAGGGAATTTACAAGGTGAAGGTCTTATGGATGTGCTTCGGGACCTTTCGTATAACGAGCTCCGGGATCCTGATAAAGCATTAGAATATAGTGAGGAGTTGATACGTCTCGCTACTAAGGCCAACGATTACCATAATCTTTTCCGGGGTTTCCGTCAAAAAGCGGAGATCCATCTGCAACTTGGAAATTTTGATAGCGCGCTTGAAGCTTACTTTAAATCCCTTGACGCCACTAAAATGGCGCAAAATATTAATTGGCAGGGAAGTGTTATGACGGGCATAGCAGATACTTACTCAGAGATGGGTAATTCTTCCAATGCCAGTGAGTATTACAATGAAGCCATAAACGTTCTGCGTACCGGTACGGATACGATTGCATTGGCTATTTCCATGCTCAATGCAGGCGATGAATATTTTAAGGCTAGAAAATACGATTCGGCCCTTGTGTATTTCAAAGAATCTGCTGCTATTTTCGAACAACAGGATTATTTGATTGGCAAAGCTTATGCTATGGGCAATACGGGGATGGTTCAAGCCGCCACAGGAGATTTTGAACAGGCCAAAAGCAATATCAATGAGGCAGTAGCGATTCTGGAAGAACTGGAAGATTCCTATGCCATCTCTGAATATCTGACCTATATGGCGGATGCGTATAAGGAGCAAGGAGATACAGATACGGCCATGGAATACGCCCAGCGTAGTTTGCAATTAGCCAGGCAATTTGGCATAAAACAGCAGATCAGTGAATCAAACTTAAAAGTATCTCAGATCTACGAAGCCAAAAGGCAGCCCGATCTGGCACTCTCTCATTTTAAAGAACATGTAGATTTCCGCGATAGTGTCAATAATCTCCGGGCTGTTCAAAATATGGCAGATTTACGTACGGATTATGAAGTTTCTCAAAAACAAGTAGAAGTCGACCTGTTAAACCAACAAAAAAGAAACCAACAGATCATCCTGGCCTCCGTTGGTGTCTTGGCTGCCGTGTTACTGTGGTTCTTTATCTCTATTCGAAAGGAAAAGAGAAAATCGGATGAATTATTGCTCAATATTCTCCCTGAAGAAATTGCCAAAGAGTTAAAGGAAAAAGGAGAAGTGTCCTCAGTGCGATTTGAAAATGTATCCGTTTTATTCACAGATTTTGTGCAGTTCTCAAAGATCGCAGAGGAATCCGACCCGGAACGGCTTGTAAAAAGTTTGGATAGGTATTTTAAAAAGTTTGATGAGATCACGGCTAAGTATGGATTGGAGAAGATCAAAACTATCGGAGACGCGTATATGTGTGCATGCGGACTTCCATCCGCGGATCCGGATCACGGTTTGAATACCGTAAGAGCTGCCAAAGAAATGGCTATTGTCGTAAGTGAATCCTTAAAAAGTAAAAATGGGTTAGCGCGCTTTGACATGCGCATTGGGATACACTCCGGTTCCGTAATCGCGGGAATTGTTGGGACTAAAAAATTTCAATACGATATCTGGGGCGATGCCGTCAATATTGCATCCCGTATGGAATCTAATTCCGAACCGGGAAAAATCAATATTTCTGAAACAACCTATGAAGAGATCAAGGAAGAATTTGAGTGCTCTTATCGCGGCGAAATCGATGTGAAAAATAGAGGGGCGCTAAAAATGTATTTTGTCAATTAATCGCTAAATTGATGTCGACCTCTTAACTCCTCAGCAGTTAGTCATTAATTATCAGAAACCGTGACACATAACCCACCTTATCCCTCTCTCAAAGAATAGTTTTAAAATATCCTATGTAATGAAGCTCGACCTAAACTTTGTACGCGAACAATTTCCTGCATTTTCTGAACCTTCCCTTCAGGGCTGGGCTTTTTTTGAAAATGCCGGCGGATCCTATCCCTGCAAACAGTTTGTTGAAAAACTGACCAGCTTTTATACAAAAAATAAGGTGCAGCCTTACTACCCGTATCCTGCATCTGCATTGGCCGGTGAAATGATGGATCACTCTTATGAACGAATGGCAGGCTACCTGGGTGTTGAAGCGGAAGAAATTCATTTCGGCCCTTCCACTACACAAAATGTATATGTGCTGGCAAATGCCATGCGACCCATGTGGAAGGATGGGGACGAGATCATTGTTTCCTGTCAGGATCACGAAGCCAATGCCGGGGCCTGGAGAAGATTAGCAGCTCGTGGGATGAATATTATTGAATGGCATGTTAATCCGGAAACGGGATTGCTGAATACAGAGGAATTAAAAGGGCTGTTTTCGGACAAGACAAAGATGGTGGCCTTTCCCCATTGTTCGAATGTCATCGGACATATTAATCCTGTAACGGTCATCAGTCAGATGGCCCATGCACATGGGGCTCTCTGTGTGGTGGATGGAGTAGCTTACGCCCCTCATGGATTTCCAGATCTAAAAACACTGGGAGCAGATATTTATCTCTTTTCACTTTATAAAACATATGGACCGCATTTAGGGTTGATGTATGTGGATAAAGAGTTGATCCTAAAAATGGAAAACCAATCTCATTTCTTCAAGGAGGGGATAACAAGAAGTATGCTGACTCCTGCAGGGCCGGATCATGCCCAGATAGGAGCCGCCAGCGGAATTGTGGATTATTTTGATGCTGTTTATGAGCATCATTTTAATGAAGAAGCTAACCCTGGGGAAAGAAACCTTAAAATAACCGAGTTATTTCGGAGTGCAGAAAAATCCCTAATGGAGCCTTTGCTTGAATTTTTAAGATCTCGTAAAGACATTCAAATTTTAGGCCTGGACCATACAGACGGAAGAGTGCCAACAGTCTCTATTCTTCCTCTTGAAATGAGTATAGAAGAGGTGTATGCATCCCTTACCAGGCATAACTTAATGTTGGGCACGGGCGATTTTTATGCAGTACGACCCCTTATAGATATGGGTATTCCATTAGATCCGGGCGTATTGAGAATGTCTTTTTTGCATTATACAAGCATGGAAGAAATTGATCAGTTAATAGGAGGTTTAAAGCTGGCATTACAGGCAGGATGATACTGATTAATTGCTAAGTTCCTGGTTCCTGATTCCTAGTTCTTGGTTCCCGGTTTTATATACCTTAAGTATTTGTGTGAATTGAATAAGATCACCCCAACAACCCTTCCCATTCAGACCGCGATACAGAATGGGCCCTGGATTCTAAAAGAAAAAAAGCTAGACCAAGGCGATTATATAAAAGGCTAACCAATTTATTGGAATTCTGATCTAAACGCTAGTCGAGAACATTTAAAAGAATTGGTAGCGAATGTGACATACCATTGTTCTGAACAAAGACCGTAGATTCTAAGCCCCTGCACAGCTCATCCATATTCTGTGCAATCTGGAATTCATTACCTGGCTGAACTTCCGGCAAACCTAAGAACACAAGATCCGAATCCCGGCTATTTTCATATAGGATATCTTTGAAATTGCCATCGTATACAAATACATGAACTGAGGCTTTGATCCTCGCTTTTGGGAGCAATTTCTTTATGCCTTTGCGTAATCTAATTTTTTGTTCTTCATTTTTTGTGACCGATAAAATACGTATCTGAGCATTTTCCCACTGCAGGTTTAATTTGATAAGGTAAGCGCACATCAACATAAGATCTCCATTATTTTGCTGTCCGCGCCACCAAATATCTATCATTTTACCTCTTTGCGTCAGACCAGATTTGGAATTTAATAGAATAACGTTCTTATCCTTTTGACGTAGGGCCTCAATTGCTTTTAGTTCTTTTATCTGCCCTTCCCTGTCGTGGGACCAGTCTAACATAATGGTATTTGTCCGTAATCCTGCCAGTCCATGTCCCTTAGAAATTTCAACAAAGCCATCATGGAAATCAGCTACTGTGTGAACTTCAATAAATGCCTGGAATCCGTGATGCGCTATTTTCTTTCTCATTTCCATTTCAATGGCCCTCCTTTTGGCATCTACAATGCTTCCATCTGAACTTATTAAATGTGCCAAAGTAAGTATTCCGTGATTCTGCCCCAGCAACTCGCCAAGTTTGATGAGGCTAAGATCTTTATCGACGCTTTTGACAAAAATCAACATTAATGGCCTCCAATTACGTTGATAAAAACTACGGTCTTTAAGCTGAAGCAATGCATATCTGGCGACCTTTATCCAAAACCCCACAGACACATCCCCCCACTGCTGTTCCAGCGATTTAGAGCGAAGCCAAATATAAAGACCTGCCACGATAACCAGAGCGATCAAACACGCCCAGGGGCTTATCAAAAACATAACTCCTACAGCACCAAGGGCGCCTAAGATAGAAATATACCAGGGCACCTTGATTTTGGGCCTGTATGAAGGCTCTGCAACAAGACCCTCTAATGCCGCACTGAAATTAATAGTTACATATAGGGTTAAGAATAATATAGATACTAATTGGGCAATGGTGTTAAGCGAACCCAGGGATACTGCCAGTAGCGCAATTGCCCCACTAATCCAAGTTGCTATTGTTGGTTGACCAGTCTTTGACAGTTTTGACAGAAACTTTGGTGCAAGACCATCCATGGAAAGTGCCTGTAACACTCGTGGTCCGCCCAAAATACTTCCAAACGCTGAAGATAATATTGCGCCCCATACCGCTGGGATTACCAATAACCCACCAAATAATGCAACCGTCGTCCATGTCTTCAGACCAAAATCTTCATCCGTTAACTGATCTAAAGTCAGTAGACCCGTAATGGAAAATAAAATAGGTATTATAAGATAGATCAAAGCTCCGGTCAATACAGCGCCTAGTGTCCCTCGGGGAATTGATTTCCTGGGTTTTTTTAAATCTCCGCTCATACCAATTCCAGCTGTAAAACCGGTTACTGCCGGGAAGAAAACAGCAAAAACAAACCAAAATCCACCGCTATCTGTTGTAGCTTTGGAGGCCTTCATCAATGGAGCATGTATATCGTTCGTTAAAACTCCGGCTGCCAAAGCAAGAATGGAAAGGCCTACTAAAATCATTATGGGTATTTGGGCTTTAAGTGTAATCGCCGCACTTTTTCCTGAAAGAAGAGTCACTAAAATTATCAATACAGCGGTAAGCCCTTGCAAGGCAAAGGAAGGGATTGTCCCCCAATCAATGGGCCAGAAAATCAGAATAGCCTCGGCTAATCCAAAGGAATAAAAAGTTACACTCAATGTACGGCAGAAATAAAGTGGAATTCCAATTGCACCACCGCTTTCCATACCCAGGCTCCGAGACACCAAAAAATACTCTCCTCCAACGCCCACCTGAATGTTCGTGGCAATCGCGGAGGCACTAAGTCCGGTAATAAAGGTTATGGAACTCGCCAATATCACAATAACCATTGTCCAACCCAGGCCTACGTTGCCTACCACCCATCCAAACCGAAGGTACATGACAAGGCCAAGTATTGTAAGTACGCTCGGAGTATATACTCCTAAAAAAGTCCCAAATTTCCGGGTCTTATTTACGGTGTTTTTAGCCATAATGAAATGTACTAAAAAAAGGAGTAAATTAAATGTGAAAATAAGGAGTATGCTTGTTTCACCCCAACCAACCAACCACCCTCCCTATCCATACTCCGGTATTGGATCTACTTAGCCATTTGTTCAGATGATAAGATGGCTTTTCATAATCTAACTTATATTCTGTTAGTTACAATTTTCATACCTTGAAAGACAATGCTAATATTCTCCTTTAAAAGATAAGTATGCCACTATTCATGGATTTTCATAATGATATGCAAGGAGTGTCCAATGAGGATGCCTCTAATGCACACATTGCCGATATAAAAATACAGGATAGCCATGGTGTTAAATACCATAAGTTTTGGGTTAATGAAGAGAAAGGTTTTGTTTTCTGTTTGATAGAGGGTCCCAGTAAAGAGGCTTGTGAAAAAGTGCATAGATTGTCTCATGGACATGTGGCTTGTGAGATCGTGGAAGTTTCTCCCACTGATATTGCCTCATTTATGGGTCCCGGTCAATCGACACCGATAGGACAAGCAGTACATCCCGATGGAAAGTATGATACTGCTGTAAGAACTTTTTTATTTACAGACATAGTTGGCTCTACGGCAATGACCCAAAAATTCGGGGACACAGCTGGCATTAAAATACTTCATACACACAATAAAATTGTTCGACAGGCCTTGGGAAAATATACCGGTACAGAAATAAAACATACAGGCGACGGGATCATGGCCTGTTTTTCTTCCGCTTCCAAATCTGTACAGGCGGCAATTCATATCCAGGAAGAATTAAAAACCTATCGTCAGGAAAAAAACAATTTGCCGATCCATGTAAAAATTGGCATAAATTCGGGAGAACCTGTGTCGGAAGGAGATGATTTTTTCGGCGCGGCCGTACAACTTACCGCCAGGTTGTGCGATTTATCAGAACCAGATCAAATTCTGACAGCTACAGTAGTCAGAGATTTGTGTTTAGGTAAAATGCTCAAATTCAATGATGTTGGCAAGGTTGAGTTAAAAGGTTTTTCCCAATCCATCCATATCTGTGAAGTGTCATGGGACTGATTTTCTTCTAAAAACACATTGGTTGGTAGTTTGCACCTCCCTCATCATCCAAAATCATCTTTACTGTGCATTGCTCGAATCTTTCATTTAAAAGATCAGGTGCTTCCAATAATACTTTGGTGTTTAGCATTATTTTTTTTCAACTAGCCTTCCCTATTCAAACTTCTATTTCATTCTGCCCTGATCTTGCCGCTCAGGGAGCGTTGATCCTTTCGTTGGCCTCCCTCAGCCGGTTCGACATTTTTTCAAGCAAGCGGTACGCAAGTGAAGGATCCCTGCGTATTGACTTAAAGAAATTACGCTTGTCGATAGTAAGAATTGTAGCATCGCCTGCAGCCCGAACTGTACAGGAACGGACATCTTCCTCAAATAAACCCATTTCCCCGAAGAAATCCGAGATTCCCAATTCAGCTATCTTCACATCTCCATCTGCGGATTCGTGGATCACCTCCACCCTGCCCTCCTGGACGACATACAGGCTGTTTCCGGTTTCGCCCTGTTTAATGATGACCTCACCATCATTATAGCGTCTGCCTAGTTTCTTGCTTCTCATGTTTTTGATGATTAAAAGTTGGCACAAGCGTTCCGATCGTGCTCCTGATCAATCCGAATAAAAGTCCTGGATGCAGGAATCGTCTTAGAATATTCCTGTACCCTGCACTGCCTGTAAACGTATCCCATAAAACCGAACTCATTCGAAGCGATGCAGCTGCATCCGATTGTTCTCTCTCAACAAGGTGCAAAATGCCCCTTTTAATGATGCTGGACTTCTGAATAAGCCGCGTGACACCAAAGATCAATTTTCCAACCATGTTATCCCGGTCCAGGTCTTTACAAATCGGTGCGTAATATTTCGCAAAATGTTTTTCGCTTATGCCTTCAAATATGGCGGTGCTAGCGGCCGCTTTGCCCGTGATCAGGGCCGCGCCGATGCCGTTTTTATATAATTTGGAAGAGCCGGAATCGCCGATAAGCACCACCCGGTCCGCGAAGGGGTGCCGCCCTTGTTTGACATTGATATACGGATAGCACTGGCAGGGCGCGATCTGGTCTACCGGATAATCTTCAGGGAAACAGGCTCTTACCTGATCGGATCGCACAAAATTGTGTACGATCTCCTTGTCAATGTCTTCACCCAGCAATACCAGGGTAACATAGTTATATTTCGGGATGAGTGCCCCGAAGGTGATCTGCGGGAGGTTTAACAGGAAAACATGCATGGAACTGCCCAGGCTACCTTCAACATCTACAGGCTTCATCATGAATTCGCTGATGTATGCCCGTGTGGTTTCCGGCAGGCTATAGGCCGGGCAAACTCCCTTAAAGAGTTCCAGCGTTTTGTTGTTCAGCCCAACAGCTCCAACCAAAAGATCATAATCTCGATTGGGTGATTTCCCACACCCGACCCTGATCCCATCTTGCGTCCTTTCCAGTGCGGTCACTTTTTCACGAATCACCCGCGCGCCGTGTTGCCGACACAGCTCCAGCATGTAATTGTCAAAACCGTTGGTGTTTTTCTCAAGACAACCCCTGGGCCCGCTCCCACGGAAGACCGATGCGATGCGATGTTCCTCACTCGGAGTACGGATAATGCGAGTCCCTTGTTCCGTGTGCAGGGTATAGGTGCTGATCGTACGCTGAATGATGTCTGAAGGAATGACCAGGCCGTCTGTCGCCAAATCCTGAACCAGGGATTCTGACACAATACCCCCACAGTGATTGCATCCAGAAGCGCCGATCTTTGTGAAGTCCTTAGCTTCAAAAATATCGAGCTCGATCTCAAGGCCAAATCTTCGGGCGTACTCAAGGGCGTAATAACTGAAGAAACTGCCCGCAGGACCACCCCCGATTACGGCAATGCGGGAGCCGTTTGTCAATTCCATTTCATGCGCATCCATATGAGACATAAAGTTCGATCCTATTAAAGACCTGAACCAGTCCAAGAAAAAAGCATTTAATATTTAAAAAGGAAAAATCGCCCCTGTTCAGAAAAAATCGCCGCTGTTCAGACCCATCCAAGCCCACGAAACTAAAAATAGGCCGAGAGACAACTTAGAACAATGATATTTGTCATTTAAGGATAAAAAGTTCAGCCTATTCTTGTGGAACTTAAGGAAGTGGCATTAACGTAAGGCCATAAACATGTATTAACCCAACCAACCCTCCCTGTCTAAACTCCGGTATTGAATGGCTTCTGCGATATGATCAGGCAGATTTTTTCCTTCGTTCGCCAAATCGATAATTGTGCGGGCTACTTTTAGGATCTCTGTTGGTCATTCCATCCTCAAGAAGAAAAGCAAGCATTACAATTAAAGTGAGATAATATCATTATTTTTAAATACACAATTCTTCCATAGATGTCAGATCAGGATCGCAGATATGCAGCCATTATGTTTACCGACATCGTCGGTTACACGGCACTGATGGGTTCTGACGAAGAAAAGGCGCTAGAGATCCTCAATAAAAATCAAGAGGTACATACCAAGCTGATAGGTCAGTTCAATGGCACCCTTATTAAAGAAATGGGTGATGGGATGCTTATCAGTTTTCATTTAGCATCGGATGCCGTACGATGTGCAATCGAAATCCAGAGCGCATGCAATAAACAGGATATCCCTTTGAAGATAGGGATCCATGAAGGCGAAATGGTATTTGTTGAAGCCGATGTGTTTGGTGATGCTGTAAACATTGCCTCGCGATTGCAGGAAGGCTCTAAAGAAGGTGACATCCATATTTCCTCATCTGTACACAAAAATGTTAAGAACAAAGCGGGTATTAATACAAGTTTTGTTGAAGAAAAGTCATTCAAGAACGTCGATGAACCTGTTAAAGTTTATAAGGTAATACTTGAGAAAGGTAAATTGCCTAAAGCGCAACTAACTCGATTAAAACACCCGCCCAAGTTGGCGGGCAGTAAAGTAAAGATCGTTGTTGCAGCGATAATTACCATGCTCCTGTTAGTATATGTTGGCTATCAGTATATATTAAATGAACCACAAACCTATCCTCCAACAACTGCGGAGGCCGAGATTAACAAATCTATTGCGGTATTGCCGTTTGTGAATATGAGTAATGATCCTGAGCAACAGTACTTTAGCGATGGTATCATGGAAGCCATTCTCAATGATCTTTCTAAAATCAGGGAACTCAAGGTTATATCTCGTACATCGGTAATGCAATACCGAAATACTGAAAAGACCATTCCACAGATTGCGGAGGAACTTGGAGTAACTTATTTACTGGAGGGTGGTGTTCAAAGTTCGGGTGGAAAAGTGAGGATCAATGCTCAGTTGATTAATGCAACACAAGATGCACACGTGTGGTCTGATAATTATGACAGGGAGCTGATCAACATTTTTGAGTTACAAAGCGATATAGCTCAAAAAATTGCTTCTGAACTCAATACAGTATTGTCCCCAAGTGAAATAGATGAAATACAGATGCGTAGTACAAGTAATCCGGAGGCCTATAATTTGTATATGATGGGACGTTATTTCTGGTACAAACGCACAGGAGATGCGCTAAGAAAGAGCATTGATTATTTTGAGCAGTCCTTGGCCATAGACCCGGAATACGCTTTGGCTTATTCAGGCCTGGCCGATGGCTTTCTTATGAGGGTGCCTTATGACAATTTACCTAAGGCTATAGGCTACGACAAAGCCAAAGAGTATGCACTTAGAGCTCTTGAAATTAACCCCAATCTTGCCCAAGCGTATGCCACTCTTGGAACAGTTGCCAAGAGAGAATGGCAATGGAATGAGGCTGAGGCAAAACTTAAACGGTCCATTGAGTTAGACCCAAATTACATAATGGCCCGACACTGGTACGCTGAATATTTATTCGTTTTTGGCCCCTCTGATAAATTACTTGAACAGATAAACACTGGACTTAGGCTTGACCCTTTTTCTTTTCTAATGCAGTCACAACTTGCATGGTACTATTATAATGAAGGTGAATTAGATATGGCGCTTAAAGAATTAAAGACACTACTAGAGTTGGATCCATTTGACGTTAGATATTCTCACGCTTATATGTTTAAGATCTACTTAAAACAAGGAAAAGAGGAAGAGGCTTTTAATAGCTTAAAGCAGCATTGGGCAAAACATAACTATATGGAAGGCCGGGTGCATTTGGCGGAGGATATATACAAAAGACAAGGAATGAAAAGTCTTTTTAGTTGGTTGGTAGAGTTTGATGTTAAAATTCCAAATATGTGGGCCCCATGGATAGCAGAATGTTACATAGTGCTTGGAGAAAAGCAGCTAGCATTGGACTGGCTTGAAAAATCATATGAGCGTAGGGATGATTTCTCAGAGATCATAAAAAGTGCGGATTATGAGATTCTTAGGTCCGAACCAAGATACATTGAACTGCTTAAGAAAATGGGATTGAATGATTGGTTTTTAGGAGGCTAAATCTCATATTTTAAGTGGTAATACGAAATGTGGCTATTGATTCCTAGGAGTCATTCAAAAATAGAAAAATTCAAGATTACTTGACTCATTTCATGGATAGTAGGGCGATATGAGTGCAGTCTCTTCTTAGTGCCTAAAAAACCCTGTTAGCCCGAGCGTGACGCCTGTGTCTGCTGAGAAGTCAGGCTCGCGCAACCTTTGAGATTTAGAATTTGCAACTTGTTATTTGGTGTCTAAGCCTACCCCAACCAACCCTCTCTGTCTAAACTCCGGTATTGAATAGCTTCTGCGATATGATCAGGCAGAATTTCTCCTTCGCTAGCCAAATCGGCAATAGTACGGGCTACTTTCAAAATCCTGTCATAGGCCCGGGCCGATAATTTAAGTCGCTCCATAGCCGTCTTTAACAACTCCAGGGATGCGTTGTCTAATGGGCAAAACCTTCGGATAGCCTTTGTATTCATCTGGGCATTATAGTGTACAGAATCCATTTCTTTAAATCTGGCAGTTTGGATATTGCGCGCTGCTATCACCCGCTTCCTGATCGCCAGGCTGGACTCTCCTTTACGAGAATCCGCCAATTCCTCAAAGGCTACCGGGGTGACTTCAATGTGTATATCAATCCTGTCCAATAAAGGACCTGAGATCTTTCCTAGATATCGCTGCATTTCTGCCGGCGATGCGTTAAAACTTCCAGCAGCTTCTTTAAAATAGCCACTCGGACTCGGATTCATGCTTGCTACCAGCATAAAACTTGAGGGATAGGTCACTGTGAAGCGAGCTCTTGAAATCGTTACTTCCCTGTCCTCCAAAGGTTGCCGCATTACCTCCAGTACACTTCTTTTAAATTCAGGGAGTTCATCTAAAAACAAGACTCCATTGTGGGACAAGGAGATCTCCCCCGGTTGCGGATACGACCCCCCTCCTACCAGGGCGACATCTGAGATGGTGTGATGCGGACTTCGAAACGGGCGTTGATTTAATAATCCCTGGTTCTTGATCCTTCCCACTACACTGTGGATCTTTGTAGTCTCCAATGCTTCTTCCAGGGTCATCGGAGGTAAGATGGATGGCAGTCTTTTTGCCAGCATAGTTTTTCCGGCACCAGGCGGACCGATTAATATAATATTATGTCCGCCTGCCGCTGCGATCTCCATACAGCGCTTAATGCTTTCCTGACCCCGCACATCGGAAAAATCAAATTCCGGGAATTCTAACTGTTTATAAAACTCTGCTTCCAGATCTACCCGGGTTGCTTGCAAAGGAATGCTTTCGTGAAAAAAACGAATCACCTCAT
>JAOTYW010000065.1 GCA_029861705.1 Flavobacteriaceae bacterium | reverse complement strand
GAAACTGATTTTTTTACAGCCCCGCACAAATTATTACATGTAGCCCCGGAGCAACCTTTTTTTAAACGTTTCAGATCTTTGTCCAACCTTGAGTATACAAGTACGGATCTGCATTCACCCCTTGCATCTGTCAAAGCAGATATATGCAACCTGCCTTTCGAAAATAATTCCTTCGATGTGATCCTTTGCAATCACGTTCTGGAACATATCCCGGATGATACAAAGGCCATGAAGGAATTACATAGGGTAATGAAACCCGGAGGCTGGGGTATCTTTCAAATCCCTCAGGATATTTACCGTGAAGAAACTTTTGAAGACGATTCGATCACGGATAAAGATGAGCGGACACGGATCTTTGGTCAATACGACCATGTCCGGATTTATGGGATGGATTATTTCGACAGACTAAGAAAGGTTGGGTTTGAGGTAGAAGGCATCAATTATTCAGCTGATTTTATTCCGGAGGATATTGAGCGTTACGGCTTGGCTGAAGGAGAACTGATCCCGCTGGTACGCAAAATTTAATACAGAACCAATTCCTGAAATCCCGATGTCCTGAATTCCTGCAAAACACCTTCATCATCTACGTAGATCAGATATCCATCCAATTCCTGATGGGCAGATAAAAAAGAAATGGCCTCCTCCAATGGCATCGCCATAAATGCTGTAGCATAGGCATCAGCTTCTGCACAACTTGCTGCTAATACAGTGGCTCCCAATGTATTGGAGTTTATCGTAAAGCCAGTTTTAGGATCTATAGTATGCACATATTTCATGCCGGTTACTGAGTCAATCCTGAATTTCCTGTAATTACCTGATGACGCCATGGCCCTGTCTTTTAAGCGAATTGCCAATTTGAGTCGGCGTCCAAATTCTACTTGTGGATCATCGATCCCAACAGTCCATTCCTTCTGCTTATCTTGATTTATGCCAAGCGTGATAACCTCCCCGCCTACTTCAACAAGAAAATCCTCGATCCCGAGTTCTTCCAGGAACACCCCTAATCGATCTATCGCATATCCTTTGGCAATGGCATTGAAATCGAGTTGCATCCCCTCACTTTCCATTTTTATGGTACGATCGGCCTTAAGGACTACTTTTTCCAGGCCAACATAGCGCAACAAACTGTCTACCTTTGTGCTATCCAATTCCTGCATTTCCCCCGGACCAAATCCCCAGGCGTTGACAAGGATCCCAACTGTGGGGTCAAAATACCCTCCCGTTTCAGCGTGAATGCGCTTAGATAACTCCAATACTTCCCGGAACATAGCATCTACTATTATGGAATGATCTCCGGAATTGATTCTTGAAATATCAGACTCCGGAATATATGTGGACATAGAGAAGTTGATATCCTGGAAAACAGAATCTATTTCTTGTTCAAGGTTTAATTTCTCATCCGCAAAAAACAGGATACTATAATTAGTTCCTAATGCCCCGCCGGCATACGAATTAAATACAAGATCTTTTTGCTCCTGACATGCTACTAAAGCAAGAAAAATCAAGCTAATACCACCATTCTTATACTTCAACAAGGCCTTCATAGTCAACAAGATAGGGTTCATTTAGGTATACCGGTAAGCTATTGTCTTCAGCATTGATCAATCCAACCCCGGCATAATAGGCGCGTGCCTCATGTTTTGAGGCGTGTGATTTGATGGTTTCCATCAGTGTGCTATCAAAAACACTAGGGTCTTTTGGGTGTGTGATAGGCCTGACAACAATGAAATGAAGTTGCTTGTTCTTCAGACATACAAATTGAGGGTTCTTTTTTAGGGTACTGTTGACAGCCATGAAGTCGTAGCCATCTGCTTCCAGTTGACGTCCTACGATATTCATTGCCAGGTAATGCAATTCTTGTGTACTTAGCGCTTTCATGGGTACGTACTAAAAAGCCGATATCACCATATCGGTTTATAAGAGGTTAGCGTCTGTGCTTATCCTCCGAAATCGTCGAATCGGATGTGCTCATCCGGGATTCCAAAATCCTCGCCCATTTTCTGAACGGCCTTATTCATTAATGGTGGCCCACAGAAATAAAGCTCAATATCTTCAGGGTTTTCATGGTGTTCTAGGTAATTATCAATCACAGAATTGTGGATGAATCCAACAAAACCATCGCCAGGGGCATCGAGGCTTTCCTTGATCTGCCAATTATCCACCTCTAATGGCTCAGAAAGGGCCATATAAAATTTAAAGTTCGGAAACTCTTGTTCCAGGGATTTAAAGTGATCAATATAAAACAACTCCCGCTTAGATCTACCTCCATACCAGAAAGTCACTTTCCGATTTGTCTGTAAGGTTTTGAAGAGGTGGTATAAATGTGATCGCATAGGTGCCATTCCTGCTCCACCTCCAACATATAACATTTCTGACTCCGATTCATTGATAAAAAACTCTCCATATGGGCCGGAAATGGTGACTTTGTCACCTGGTTTCTGGGCAAATATGTATGAAGATGCAACGCCAGGATTTACATCCATCCACGAATTCTTGGATCGGTCCCATGGCGGTGTCGCGATCCGTACATTCAACATGATCTCTTTTCCTTCCGCTGGATAGGAAGCCATGGAATAGGCACGCTCTACAGTTTCAGTATTTTTCATCACCAGGGGCCAAAGATTGAATTTGTCCCATTCTGTCTGGAATTTATCCGGTGTTTCGTGCTCTTCAGGATGAGCGGTGATATCAATGTCTTTATATTGTATTTCACAAGGTGGGATCTCGATCTGGATATAGCCACCAGCCTTGTAATTCATTTCTTCAGGGATCTCCACAACGAACTCCTTAATAAAAGACGCCACATTGTAGTTTCTTACAACAGTTGCCTCCCACTTCTTAATACCAAAAACCTCCTCCGGTATCGTGATTTCCATGTCCTGTTTTACCTTCACTTGACATGCCAGTCTGACACCTTGGTTCAATTCACGCTTGGAAAAATGCGGTGTCTCTGTCGGAAGGGCTTCACCGCCTCCAGCAAGTACATGACATTCACATTGAATACAGGTACCACCTCCGCCGCAAGCCGATGGCAAAAAGATTTTTTGATTACCTAGCGTAGATAACAACGAACTTCCTGAAGGTACCTGAAGTTGTTTCTCGCCATTGATCGTTATTGTAACGGGGCCTGAAGGCGCTAATTTTTCTTTGGTAAATAACAATAAAGCTACCAGCATTAACAACAGGACCATAAAGGCCAAAACAGTGATCAGGATAGTACCAATCGTGCTTGCTAAGATCATTCGTTAGTATTTATATCGGTGTATGAAACAGCATTTGAGGCCATTTCATCTTTTTTCTTTTTCTCTTCATCTTCTTTAGCTTCCTCTTTTTTGGCTGTCGTTTCCTCTACAGGGGCCACGGAATCTCCACCCCCGGTAAGCATACCACCAAAACTTTGAAAGCCTATGCCCATCAAACCAGTGATAATAAATGTTATCCCCAGGCCTCGAAGCGGCGCTGGTACATTTGAATATCGAATTTTTTCACGGATAGCAGCGATCGCTAATATAGCCAGGAACCATCCGATCCCTGAGCTAATTCCATAATTCAGCGCGAGTCCGAATGTGGCTATCTCACGCGATTGCATAAAGAGTGAACCGCCAAGAATTGCACAGTTTACAGCAATAAGAGGTAAGAATATCCCTAAAGAATTATACAAGGCAGGAGAAAATTTTTCTACAACGATCTCTACCAATTGTACCATTGTCGCAATAGTGGCGATAAACAGGATAAAGGATAGGAAGCCCAGATCGTAATCGGCATATTCAGGGCCAAGCCAGACCAATGCTCCATCGCGCAATAAATACTGATCCAGTAACCAGTTCAAAGGCACTGTTACAGCCAATACAAAAATGACGGCAGCACCAAGACCGACCGCTGTTGCTACTTTCTTAGAGACAGCCAGATAGGAGCACATCCCCAGAAAGACAGCAAAAACCATGTTATCTATAAAGATCGATTTAAAAAATAATTCTAAATGCTCTAGCATAGTCTCTTAATTTTCTTCGATTAGTGCTCGATTCTTAGAGCGTTGTAGCCAAATGATTATTCCCACAACTATCAGCGCCGCCGGCGGGATGATCATAAACCCATTATTCTCATACCCGGTAGCGTAGAGTCCTGTTTTTGTCACAGGATCGCCCAGTACTTTAAAACCAAATAAAGTACCTGAACCCAATAATTCTCTGAAAAATCCAACTATGATCAGAATTACGCCGTATCCCAGGGCATTGCCAATTCCATCCAGGAAGGCTTTCCAGGGTCCATTACCAAGGGCAAAGGCTTCAAACCGACCCATTATAATACAGTTCGTAATGATCAGCCCAACAAATACAGAGAGGGTTTTGCTGAGTTCGTAAGCAAAAGCTTTAAGCACCTGATCCACTATGATCACGAGAGTTGCAACAACAATTAATTGCACGATAATCCGGATCTTGTTTGGGATCATATTACGCATAAATGAGATCACTACATTCCCTACACCTAATACGAATATTACGGAAAGGGCCATTACAACCGAAGCTTTTAGTTCTGCCGTGATCGCCAGAGCAGAACAAATACCCAATACCTGTATGGTAATTGGATTATTATCCGCAAGGGGATCGAGGATCAGGTTGGTATCTTTCTTTGAAAGTAAAGCCATCTTAATTTGATCTGATAGATTCGAAATAATTCCTGTATAAGTTGACACTCTCCCTGATCATGGCCGACACGCCGTTTCCAGTAATGGTGGCCCCAGCAAGGGCGTCTACTTCATTGTCATCTTTTATATTGTTCAAAGGATCGTTATTTCCTTTTACTACTGCTATCCCTACATATCGTTCCCCATCCAGGATCTGCTCCCCGATAAAATCGTCCATGAAGTAGCGCATTTTAATATTTGCACCAAGACCCGGGGTCTCTTGCTTGTGGTCAAAATAGATCCCTTGGACGATCAATTGGTCATCCAGGGCTACAAATCCCCAAATAGCATCCCACAGTCCTTTACCATACATAGGGATGATATGGTACTTTTTACCATCCTTTTCCCCGATAAAGACTGGGAGTCGGGCCGGATTTCCTCTTTTTAAGGCATCCAATTGTTTTTTCATGTCAATAAGGTAGGCTTCGTCGTCCTTAGTAATCTCGCCCCCGCTTATGACAAGTTGCTCCGTTATGAATTGAGTGAAAACCGACTCTACCTCAGTGGTAGGAATAAAATTGACACTTCCTTCGCCTTCATTTTCATTTACGCCCATGGCGTAAAGAATATTTTGCTGCTTTTCAAAACGTTCATTTTCTTCAATGCGAGGTTTTAACCCCATTGCCAGGTAGGCAAGCAAAGAACCGACAACGATCACCATAATACAGGCGAACACAACGGTATACATATTCTTTTCTGTATTCAAAGCCATAACTAAACCGTTTCTGCTTTAAGTTCTTCTTTTGCAGCTGCCGGAGTGTATATCCGTGCATGCTTCATACGTTTCATGCGCCTACGGACATTTCCGCGGATCACATAATGGTCAATTGTTGGTGCAAAGACATTCATCAGGAGAATGGCCAAAAAGACACCCTCAGGATAGGCCGGGTTAAATACCCGGATCATTACTGAAATAAATCCGATTAGAAAACCATAGATCCATTTCCCTTTGTTTGTTTGAGATCCCGTTACCGGATCTGTC
This sequence comes from Flavobacteriaceae bacterium, assembly GCA_029861705.1. GTDB lineage: Bacteria > Bacteroidota > Bacteroidia > Flavobacteriales > Flavobacteriaceae > HDS-28. The sequence continues at coordinate 6,954 of JAOTYW010000065.1, read as the reverse complement.
GCCATAAAGACAATACCAAAAGCGAGTCCGCCTACGATCAGGTGCTTCCAGAAATCGAAACTCATAAGGCCATAAAAATTACTGCTCTCAGTGATGATACCAGCGTCGGCCACACCATTAAATATTAATCCCATAGCCAGGGCGCCAATAACGGCACTGACCATGATCCGCCAGCTGGCGATCTTACTAAACACCAGGAATAATCCGCCCAGAAGACACAAAAAGGCCGATGTTTCTCCAATGGATCCCGGAATAAAACCGAAGAACATGTCCGAAACACTATAAACCTCATCAATACTATTGTTCTGTGCTAAATATCCCAAAATAGTTTCACCAGAAATGGCATCAGGAGTTCCGGTACGCTCCATTCCCTGGTGCACCCAGACCTTATCACCACTCATCCATGTAGGATAGGCAAAGAATAAAAAGGCCCGAATAGTGAGTGCCGGGTTCAAAATGTTCATTCCTGTTCCGCCAAAAACCTCTTTTCCGATCACAACGCCAAATACTACGGCTACTGCTAACATCCAAAGCGGTGTGTCAACTGGAACAATTAAGGGAACAAGCATCCCTGTTACCAGGTAGCCTTCTTCCACTTCGTGCCCCTTGATAACAGCAAAAATGAATTCTATTAACAAGCCCACCCCATAGGAGACAATGACTATGGGAAGGATCAATTTCAAGCCCAACCAAAAATTTTCGCCTGTAAAGAAGTTCCCAAACAAGGACAATTCTCTCGATACACCGGCAGCAGCATCAATTGCCGCAAAATGCTGATATCCGGTATTGAACATAGAGAATACTAAAATGGGGATCAATGACATGATGACCGTGTTCATCGTCCGCTTTAAGTCGTCCGCCCCTCTTACATGAGAGCCGTTGTGTGTAGTCTCGTCCGGAGAAAACAAGAAGGTATGGAATGCATTAAAAGCCGGCGCCATTTTTTTACCACGCATTTTGTGCTTGATAATATGCAACCGCTTTTTAAATGTCAATCGTTTATCTCTGCTCATATTAGCCTATTTCTTTATATAACAGATCCAATCCTTCACGAATGATCTGTTGATGGGGTTGTTTAGAGATGCAAACAAATTCTGTGAGGGAAAAATCCTCGGGAATTACTTCATATAATCCAAGCTGCTCCATTTCATCGAGGTCTTTTACCATGCACGCTTTTAATAATTGCAGCGGATAAATATCCAATGGGAAAACTTTCTCATAAATTCCTGTTACCACAAAGGCGCGGTGTTCACCATTCGTATTAGTATCCAGGTCAAACTTCTTCTTTGGCTGCATCCATGAAAAGGTTAGCGCACGTGTTGCCGATACCTTATTGAAAACAGGCTTATTCCATCCAAAGAGCTCATAATCATCTCCTTCCGGGATACAACTAACTGTATTGTTATAGAATCCCAGATGTCCATCTTGCTTACTGGTTAAGCCCGTAAGGACATCTCCATTGATCACTCTAAAGCGTTTTAAATTAACACCGCTACCGTATAGAAAAGTGGCTATTTCCGCCCCTATTTTAGTCGTAAAATACTTAGGATTCTTAACAGCAGATCCAACAAGGGCAATAAGACGTTCCGGATTGAAAACGCCCTTCAAAAGGCATTCTCCCAGGATAACGAGATCTTGTGGATTAAGCGTCCAAACCAATTCTCCTTTATTAACAGGATCTATTTTATTTATCTGTGTGCCCACGAGTCCAGCCGGATGAGGCCCGCTTACCCTATGGATCTTTGCCCCACTGAGTTGGGACATAGGTGAGTTGCCATTCCTTCCTATAGAAACATGCACATCGCCTGGTGTGAGTTTTCCTAAAGCGGTTATTGCTGCCTGAAGCTCAGTTTCTTTTCCCCGTAAAACATAATCCGAATCGGCGGCCAGGGGTGCAGTAGTGTAGGCCGAGATAAATATCGATTTAGGGGTAGTCTCCGGATTGGCGATAAAATCGTAAGGACGTTGCCTGATGAAAGGCCAACATCCAGTCTTAAGTAAATACGCTTTGATCTGTTCAGCACTGGCCGAAGATGGGTCTAAAGGTGTATGTTTTACTTGTGACTGTTCCTTATCTGCGAGGACTTTGATGTTAAGAATTCTGCGCCTGGCTCCGCGTTCAATTGCAGCGATCTCTCCACTAACCGGTGAAACAAAGTACATTTCAGGAACATCTTTATTGTAGAAGATGGGCTCTCCTGCTTTGACCTCTGCACCTTCTTTAACAAGCATTTTAGGTGTCATGCCATGAAAATCATTCAAATTCAAGGCATAAACATTGGATAAAACAGCTTTGGAAGTAGTTAGTTCAGCAGCGCCAACAAGATTGATGTTTAAGCCCTTTTTAATTCGAATGTCTGTAGACATTAAATAGCTGTTTGGATTATAAAAAATTCGCGTCAAAAATACCACTAAAAGCCTTTTTATCATAATAATTAACTAGAAAATTGGGCATTAGAACGAGCTTACTTTTTTAGGTATGCTTTTTGTTTACCTTTGACTGTTTTAACTAGCGAAAACAGTGAAATTCCTTAAACAGTTTTTATCGATCTTGATCGTATTTCAGGCGACAGCCCAGGAACAACTGGAGGTTAATCCGCCTGAAAACATCAAAACGATCATTTTTCGGGGCCCTACCGATGACCAATTCCCCATTGTGCAATTAGGGGAAGAAATGTATTTGGAATTTGACGACCTCAACGCTTCAGAAGATGATTATTACTATAAAATAATCCATTGCGATTACGACTGGACGCCGAGTCAGTTATTGAAATCCCAATATTTAAAAGGGGTAGATAACCAGCGTATAGTTGATTACGGCAATAGCTATTCTACCTTACAACCTTATTCTAACTACAAATTGCGAATTCCAAATTCGAATGTGAGCCTGAAAGTAAGCGGAAACTACATGCTGGAGATCTATGATTCCTATAATGAGCTGGTTTTTTCAAGGCGTTTTGTAGTCTATAAAAATTTAGTGGGAGTGGGCGTAAGTTTGAAACGGGTACGTGACTTTGACTATCTGAATGAAAAACAAAGTGTCCAGTTCTCCATCAATGCAGGGGATTTTCAATGGGTAAATCCTAAAAGAGAAATCAAGGTAGGTATTTTACAAAATTATCAGTGGAAGACGGCCTTGTATAATATAGCACCTCAATATACAGTTGGACGACAATTGGTCTACAGATATGACAAGGAAACTAGTTTCTTCGGCGGTAATGAATACCTGAACTTTGATACAAGTGACCTGCGTGCACCAACAGCGGCGATCTCTCGTATCGAATATAATGAGCTATACCATCATTATTTATTTACCAATAGATACAGAAGTAAAGAGCCTTATACGTATTTCCCGGATATCAATGGCGATTTTGTTCTCCGAACATTTCAAGGCAGAGATACGGCTAGAGAGGCAGAGTATACAAAGGTACATTTCTACTTGCCGTATGAACCCGAATTGGGACTAGATGATGTCTATATCTGTGGTAAATTCAACAACTATGCCTTTGGAGAATCTAATAAGATGACCTATAATTCCGACAGCGGAATGATGGAAGCTGTGATGCCTTTCAAACAAGGATTTTATAATTATAAGTATGTGTTGGCTAACGAAGAGGATCCTGCAAAGATGAGTATTGTAAGTGGCGACTTCCATTTCACTGAAAACACCTATACTGTCTTAGTGTATTATCGCAATTTTGGCGATCTCTATGACAGCATCATCGGTGTAGGTACTGGTAATTCAAGGAACATTACTAACTAGGATATTTTTATTGACTGGAATACAACTGCGCCCTATACCCGGTTCTTCCAAATTTCAATATCTGCACATACAACCTATAAATAAAGGGATTCAACGATAATTATCTACAATACTTTTAAAAACTTATTCCATTCCCTATCTTGCGACAGACTATAAATACCTGATTCCAAAGTCAGACACTAGACCATAACTCCTAATTCTATGATAACACAGGTAACCCGAGGCATAAAGATTTCTGTAGATAGTACATTCGAAGGCACATTCTTTAAGAATTATAAAATGCATTTCGCTTTTGGGTATACTATTACCATAGAAAATCAAAGCAATGATTCAGTCCAGCTCACTTCCAGGCATTGGGAGATCTTTGACGCCTTAAACGAATTTGAAGTGTTGGATGGTGAAGGCGTGATCGGAAAAAAACCTGTAATTCGTCCGGGTGAATCTCACACCTATAGTTCCGGTTGTTTACTAGCCTCTCCCGTAGGCTCCATGAAAGGACATTACAACATGGTGAATTTTGCTTCGGCAGAGAAATTCAGGGTCTATGTCCCTACCTTTAAGTTCAATGCACCTTTTGCATTGAACTAATTTCCTTTTACATCGCTTCTCCTTTTTTAGCATACGGTTTCGTACCTTTGCCCCCATTTTAAACGTCAAATAATTGAATATGGGAAAAGGCTTTTTTCAAGTCCCCTGGGCTACAAATGAACCCATTTTAGGGTATGCCCCGGGAAGTTCGGAACGCGAAGCTGTTCTGGCTCAATACAAAACATATTTTAATGGAAAGGCAGATGTGCCTTTATATATAGGGAGTGAGGAAATACGATCGGGTAATACACGAAGTATGTCACCCCCCCACGACCACACGCATTCTGTAGGTCAATACCATCTGGCAGAGAAAAAGCATGTAAGTACAGCAATTAATGTTGCCTTAAAGGCGAGATCTGGATGGGCAGCCTTATCCTGGGAACAGCGTGCAGCCATCTTCCTGAAAGCGGCCGATTTGATCGCTGGTCCATATCGGGCCAAGATCAATGCAGCAACCATGATCGCACAGTCCAAAACCATTCACCAGGCTGAAATAGATGCTGCATGTGAATTGATCGATTTCCTGCGTTTTAATGTACAGTACATGGCACAGATCTACAGCGAACAACCGGAATCGGCCGAAGGGATCTGGAATCGCGTAGAATACAGGCCGTTGGAAGGATTTGTGTATGCAATAACCCCCTTCAACTTTACTGCTATAGCCGGAAACTTACCTTCCAGTGCAGCAATGATGGGAAATGTAGTTATTTGGAAACCCAGTGATCACCAGGTATTCTCAGCAGATGTTATCATGGAAGTATTTCAAACCGCCGGACTTCCGGACGGGGTAATCAATATGGTTTGTGGAGATCCGGTAATGATTACGGAAACTGTACTGGACAGTCCTGATTTTGCTGGCATCCATTTTACAGGATCAACTACTGTATTTCGCTCACTGTGGAAGCAGATCGGGAATAATATTGGAACCTATAAAACCTATCCGAGAATTGTGGGTGAAACCGGTGGAAAAGATTTTATAGTTGCACATCCAACAGCGCCTGCCAAACAGGTGGCAACAGCTATTACACGTGGTGCCTTTGAATTCCAGGGACAGAAGTGCAGTGCGGCCAGCAGGGTCTACCTTCCGAAAAGTTCGGCCAGTGATATCCTGGAGTTTGTTAGGAAGGACATTGAATCCTTCAATCCTCCAGGCAGTCCTGAAGACATGAGCAACTTTATCACTGCGGTGATCCACGAAGGGTCATTTGACAAGTTGGCCGGGTATATAGACAGGGCCAGGAAAGACAAAGATGCTGAGATCTTTGCAGGAGGTGATTATGATAAAAGCAAAGGATATTTTATTGAGCCTACAGTCATCGTGACCACAAATCCAAAATACGTGACCATGGAAACCGAATTATTCGGACCCGTAGTTACCGTATATGTGTATGAAGACAAGGATTGGGTAAAAACCCTGAAACTTGTAGATGATACTTCAGAATATGCCCTGACCGGCGCCGTATTGGGAAGAGACAGATACGCCCTCGAAGAAGCAACTAAAGCTTTGCAGGATTGTGCCGGGAATTTCTATATCAATGATAAACCCACCGGTGCAGTTGTCGGGCAACAACCTTTCGGCGGTGCCAGAGCATCGGGGACCAATGATAAAGCAGGATCTGCGCAAAATTTATTGCGCTGGGTGTCTCCAAGGTTGATCAAAGAGACTTTTGTGACCCCGGAAGATTATCGCTACCCCTTCCTCGGTTAGAGGTTAGGAAAAAAGAAGAAATAAACCTCTTGGAATCCAGGGGGTTTAATTTTGTATTTTCTTTCTTGAGCCGAAATACTTATTTTGAAACGCTGTGACGATCTTCTTTGGAAAGGTCAGGATTCAAAAACACTCGAAATGATTCGTCCCTACATACTTACTGAAACCAATTGGAAAGCAGTTAAAGATCAAAACTTTGAAATTGCCGTCCTACCCTGGGGGGCAACCGAAGCGCATAATTATCACCTGCCCTATGGAACAGACAATATTGAAGGCACTGCAATTGCCGAAGAGTCGGCTCGTATTGCCTGGAATAAGGGTGCAAAAGTCATTGTATTACCTACTGTCCCTTTTGGGGTGAATACCGGTCAGCGCGATATTAACCTGGATATCAACATGAATCCTAGTACCCAATTTGCCGTCTTAAAGGACATTCTTGAAGTTCTCGATCGGCAGGGAATCAAAAAATTTATGCTGCTAAACAGCCATGGGGGTAACAATTGGAAATCAATCATCAGGGAATTGGGCGGGATCTTTCCGGAGATGTTCCTCTGCGTTGCAAATTGGCCCCGGGCTCTTACTAAATCTGAATTTTTTGAAGAACACGGAGATCACGCCGATGAGATGGAAACGAGTTTGATCCTGTACTTGGCCCCGCAATATGTACTTCCAAAATCGGAATGGGGTTCAGGAAAGGAGAAGAAAAACAAGATTAGCGCTTTTCAGCAAGGTTGGGCCTGGACAGAACGTCCCTGGTCGCAAATTAGTAATGATACCGGCGTGGGTGATCCATCAAAAGCGACGGCAAATAAAGGCAAGATCTATTTCGAGGAAGTATGTGAAAAAATCGGCGGACTAATTGTCGATATAGCCAAAGAGAATACGAACGATCTTT
>JAOTYW010000063.1 GCA_029861705.1 Flavobacteriaceae bacterium | reverse complement strand
CTATCGGGGCTCCTGGCATGTACCTGGATGATAAAGATCGTCAGGAAGAGTAAACTAACATATTTTGCCATCTATTGCATCCTTGTTGGCGCTTTGGCAATAGGGTATGGTGTATGGGGATAGGTTGGTATAGAATAATAATTCATGTTTAGTAAAGAAAGTTTCCTTGAGGGTGAGGTCTTATTGATCGATAAACCACTGGAGTGGACTTCATTCCAGGTGGTAAATGCAATACGCTGGGCAATACGCAAAAAATACGATCTGAAAAAGATCAAAGTCGGGCATGCAGGTACATTAGATCCCCTGGCAACTGGCTTGTTAATCGTTTGTACGGGTAGAGCGACAAAAAAGATCCAAGATATACAGGGACAGGAAAAAACCTATGAAGGGAGCTTGGTTCTTGGAAAAACTACCCCTTCTTATGATCTTGAAACCGAAGTGGATCATGAATACCCCATCGACCATATTTCAAGCTCAGAAATAGAGGAAGTTGCCTTGAGTTTTATGGGTGACATACTTCAAAAACCCCCTATATTCTCGGCAGTTCGTAAAAATGGAAAGCGACTTTATGAATATGCCCGCAAAGGGGAAGCAGTCGAGGTTCCGGAACGACAGGTTACTATACGAGAATTGGAGATTACTGAAATTCAACTTCCTCAAGTACATTTTCGGGTCGTTTGCAGTAAAGGCACCTATATCCGCTCATTAGCCCATGATATGGGGCAAGCACTGGGGGCCGGGGCATATTTGTCTGCGTTGCGCAGAACCAAAATAGGGCCTTTCAACGTAGATAATGCGTGCTCAGTTCAGACTTTTAAGGAAACCCTTACGGGAACACCTGAAAATACAGGATAATCCTATACTTTTCAGTACCTTACATAGTCCAGGATAAAATAAATCGGTAAAAAAACGTTATAGGAATATGCATCTTAACCGAAGCCATCTTTCTTTCCTGATAACTTTCTTTTCACTTTCCATTATGGTATTGGTGCTTCACAATATTCATTTGGGTTCTGAAGAGAAGGAAGAATACGCCATTGAGATGATGATGCTGGACGAAGAAATCGAAGAATTACTGGAGCAGGAAAAGAAAATAGAAGAATTGTCGAATGCCGAAGCTTTAAAGACGCATATGGCCCTGAATGAGACTGCCAAACCCAATTTTAAAAATCCGGAACCCCTCAAAACATTAGAAGAATTAATGGCTGAGAAAAATCTGGAAACTTCTGAGTCATCAGACGAAGCCTCTGATAATGGCGAATACGAAGCTAATCTGAAAGAGTTAGCAGAAAAGAGGGAAAAGGCACGTGAGGAATTAGTTGAAAAAGAAGCGCAGAAAAAAGAATACACTCAAAACCTTGCTGAGCGTAGAACGTCTGTCGCTTTTTCTTTGGTAGACAGGCAAGGCTATCACCTTCCACCACCTATTTACACCTGTATTGAAGGTGGCATGATCGTCATAAATATTGCAGTAGACAATCGTGGATTTGTTACGGAAGCTAGCTATAATTCTGCCAGCTCAAATACGGCAAACGGCTGTCTTATTGACAATGCCATTGCCTATGCGTATAAAGCCCGTTTCAGTCCTGATGTTAAAGCATCTCAGATAGGGACTATCACTTATGTTTTCCAAAGTAAATAGTACCCTTACTTTATAAAATTACATCCCGTTCCCAAAGACAAGTATTTAGGAAATTCATAATTTCTTTATATTTATGTTATGAATTAATAAATATTCCTATGAAAAATATTACTCCTATTATCATATCAGTAGCATTAACCTTATTGCTACATAGTCCATTACAGGCGCAAGAGACAAAAATTGGCGATCAATTTATAATTGGAACTCCTATCCATCACTCTTATACTCATATTCGTTTCCCACAGAAAAACTTTATCATCAAGCGGGGGGGAATTGCAGATATGAAACAGGTATCAGGGCTAGCTGTAATCGTTGAGGATATATCATATGACAGGAATGGAAATACATTATTACGATTAATCCGAAAAGATCATGGCAAATTTTTTAGGAGTTACACTCATGTTACTGCCGTAATGGAAAAGGCCATTAAAAATGGCGAATTAAAACGAATCTGATAAAAACAGAAAGTTTATATGCATAAATGCGGTTGGTGTGTAGGTGACCCCTTATATGAAGAGTATCACGATACTGAATGGGGGGTTCCTGTACAGGATGATGATACCCTTTTTGAATTTCTTATGCTGGAAACTTTCCAGGCCGGATTGAGCTGGATCACTATCCTGAGAAAACGAGAGAATTTCAGAATAGCATTCGATCAATTTGACTATAGAAAAATAGCCGCTTATCCGGAATCTAAGATCCAATCCCTTCTCCAGGATGTCGGTATTATCCGCAATCAGGCCAAGATACGTGCAACAGTTAGTAATGCGCAGGCCTTCCTCCAGGTACAAAAAGAATTTGGCAATTTTAGCAGCTATATCTGGGGTTTTGTTGAGAATGTGCCTATCAAAAATTCCTTGAAGAATTATAAGGAAGGCCCGGCAACAACGCCACTTTCAGATCAGATCAGTAAGGATCTAAAAAAACGGGGATTCAAATTTGTGGGTAGTACGGTAATATATGCACATATGCAGGCCACTGGCATGGTTAATGACCACGAAGTCAGTTGTTTCCGTTATGAGCAAGTGTAGTTTTCAGAATTTCTAGAAATGCATCCCGGGTAATGGTCTCTGCTCCAAGGCTGGCCAAATGTTCAGTATACATCTGGCAATCTATAATCGCATAATTTTTGGCTTGCAGTTCTTCCACCATTTTTATAAAGGCAAATTTGGAGGCATTGCTCACAATACTAAACATGCTTTCTCCGCAAAAAATGCCATTCAGATCAACTCCATATAGTCCACCTACAAGTCTATCGCCTTCCCATACTTCATACGATACAGCGATCCTTCTTTCGTGAAGTGCCATATATGCATCTTTCATTTCTGCGGTGATCCATGTTCCTTCCTGATCTGGGCGTATTGCTTTTGCACAGGCATCAACAACTTCAGAAAAGCAACGGTTTTTAGTAATGCTGAATTGATCGGTCTTAAGCAACCGGCGCATACTTTTAGAAACCTTGAGTTTTTCAGGGAATAACACCATTCTTGGATCCGGACTCCACCACAAGATCATGGTGTCTTCATTAAACCAAGGGAATATACCGGAAGTATAGGCCAATAAGAGTCTTTGTACAGAGAGATCTCCTCCTATGGCAACCAGACCATCAATACTAGCATTTGTTGCGGGAGGAAACCACAATTCATCCCCGAGCAAAGGGATTTGCGTTGATCCCTCTTTCATGGCTTGTAAATTGCTATTGTCCTAAAATGGGAGATCGTCATGATCTTCCTCATTGAGATCGTTTGCTGGCTCAAATGCATCCATAGGGGGTGTTGGCGGAATATCTGCCGGCTGATCGTTCTCAACCCGCTCAATACGCCATCCCTGAATGGAATTGAAATATTTAGTTTCCCCCTGTGGGTTTACCCATTCTCTTCCCCGGACATTTATGCCCACTTTCACTACTTCCCCAGGTTGAAAAGCGTTGAGCAATTCAGTTTTGTCCTGAATAAATTCTATAAGAATATGTTGTGGATATTGTTCTTCCGTTGTGATTACCAACTCCCTTTTTCGGAAACCATTGTTTCCAAATGTCTTGGTCTCGTCAATTAATTTGATCTTCCCTTCTAATTCCATTTCATTAAAGTTTTGCCAATAAGACTTTCCAGGCGGAAAGTACATCATTTTCTTTTAAATAATTCTTGGCGCGAGCATGAATTTTAGCGTTGTCTCGCGCATTTAATAATCTGCGTAATTCATCATCGGATGCCAAATGATCGTCTATTTCCTGCTGGGCAGGTAGTTTTTCAATATTCCCCAATCTACCAAGGTCATTTCCGGTCAGGACATGGGAATCTCGTATCCTTTCTGGTATGGCATCCACACCAATTCCAAGGGCAGACAAAGGTTTGGGCACTTCAAATAATCCGGATACAGCCCGTGTATACCAATTGCCTCCCATTCGCGCAACCTGGTCTATCTTCAACGGGTCAATAGACCCTGCCTCGGAGAGTATCTTTTCATTAATGTGAATCTTAACCACTTCGCAAATGATCAGATTTCCGGCCCCACCTTCGCCGCCAAGAGCTTCGATCCGAATGACTTTACATTCAAATTGCACCGGGGACTCAGCTACCCTAAAGGGTTTAACTTCCTCAGAGGGAAGCATGGTGAGTCCGCTTTTGATAAATTCATTGACACCTGCTGGGTATTCTGTACTACTTAGCGACATTTGATGGACCATGGCATAATCCACAATATTGATCACAACTTCATAGGTCTCTTCAGCATTTTGCAAAGTATGTTTGGTTGTGTTATTGCGAACCCTGCGTGCTGGCGAAAATATGAGAATAGGCGGATTCGCACTAAAAACATTAAAGAAGCTGAAGGGCGATAAATTGGGATTCCCATCCAAATCTACTGTGCTCGCAAAAGCAATGGGCCTCGGGCCTACAGCCCCTAATAAATAGCCGTGCAATAGCTTCGTACTTACTTCTGAAGGCACTATTGATCTAAATAAAGACATAGGGCGCAAAGGTACGTAAATGGCTTACTTTTTGAAAACCGTTTATCAAAGGATATGCGAATTAATATTGCAATTAGCTATCTTTAATTAATAGTTCCAAAGGCGATGAAATTTAACCCAAAGACGAAGACCTCCTATATTTTTTTATTGATAGCCTCCTTTGTAATTGTCAGCCTAATCCTTTGGAATACCAATAGCTTTTTCAAGAAGTTCAAAATAGAAGAAAGGTATAAGATGGAGATCTGGGCTAAAGCACAGACGGAATTCATGTCCTTACCCACTGATGCTGATCCTGGAAACCTCGTATTATTAGTATTTCAGAAGAACACTTCCACTCCTATGATCCTGGTGAGTAAGGACGGCTCCATTAAAACCAACAATATTCCGGATGACTTGGCGAAGGATACAGTATATCTAGCTAAGAAAATGGCTCAATTCAGAAATGAGAATACGCCTTTAGTCATGGAAGATAAGGGAGAACTCCTGGCCACGCTGTATTATGGCAATTCAGAAGTGCTGAATAAACTCAAGTATTATCCATTAGCCCTGATGCTGATAATCTTCCTGTTCGGTGCCGTAATCTTTTTCTTCTTCCGGACGAACAAGGCCTCTGAACAAAATAAGCTATGGGCCGGTATGGCTAAAGAAACTGCACACCAAATAGGCACACCACTTACTTCCTTGCTGGGCTGGAATGAACATTTGAAAAACGAAAAAATCAATCCCGAAATAACCCGTGAAATAGAGAAAGACATTGGAAGGCTTCAAAAGATTACTGATCGGTTTTCTAAAATAGGATCCCTCCCAAAATTAGAAAAACTCGATATTGTCAAAGAAACAAGAGATGCCTACGCCTATTTGAAAAGTAGAAGTTCTAAACTCGTTCATTTTTCTTTTGAGTCTAAGTTAAATACGATCCCGGTCTATTTAAATAGAGAGCTTTACAATTGGACGATAGAGAATCTCGTTAAAAATGGTATCGACGCCATGAAAGGCAAAGGTCATGTCTCAATAGAGATCGTCCCAGTTGGTAAGAGTGTTAATGTACTAGTGTCCGATACAGGTTCTGGTATCCCCAGGGGGGATTTTAACAACATATTCAATCCGGGCGTAACAACAAAAAAGAGAGGATGGGGCTTAGGGCTTTCGCTCGTAAAAAGGATCGTAGAAGAATATCACAAAGGGAAGATTAAGGTACTCTCTTCAAGTAAAGAGGGTACAATAATGCAAATCACGCTCAAAGTAGCCGAATAAAAACCTGCTTATGGCAAAAGAAAAACAAATAGTAATTAAGGAAGCGAAACTCACAAATAATTGTCCTGAATGCTTCAATACGGATCTAACACTCACTTTTTTTCAAAAATTGACCTCCGGGGCTTTCTTTCACAGGATCACCTCTGAAGTAAGCAGATCACTTGTATGTAATAAATGCGGGTCAACGATCTATCCGGTAGCCTGGACAGATGAGATTGAAAATTCCGTAAGATATTTTGAAAAATTAGCAACTCCCAGAAAATCGCGGGTGAGGGTCACCTATATCTTCATTATTTCGGTAGTCTTTATTTTGTCTTTTATCACGATGTTGGTCTATGCGTATTTAGAAGGAATCATTTGAGCTCCGCTCTAATAGCTTCGGCAATCTGCTCAAACTCTTCTGCAGTCACATTAGCCTTGTTTTGAAAAGTAGCTTCTCCCATTGAATTTAATGGGATCAGATGTACATGCACATGAGGAACTTCTAGACCGATTACAGACATCCCAACGCGTTTACACGGGATAGCAGACTCAATTGCCTTCCCTACTTTCCTGCTAAATGCCATCAGGCCCATGTAAGTCTCCTTATCCAGGTCCATAATCTTATCAACTTCTTTTTTAGGAACGCATAAGGTATGCCCGGGAGCATTAGGAGCGATATCCAGAAAAGCGAAGTACGCTTCTTCCTCTGCAATCTTATAACAAGGAATTTCTCCTGCGATGATCTTAGAAAATATACTACTCATTTATTCAGCTATTATTGATGCTAGCGGGATATTTCAAGTATCTTAAATTTTAAAGTGCCGTTAGGAACGGTTATCTCGGCCACGTCACCTACTTCTTTTCCTAAAAGGCCATGTCCGATCGGAGAAGTTACGGAGATCTTACCCGATTTCAGATCGGCTTCACTTTCTGCGACCAGGGTATAAGACATCTCCATCTTATTCTGCATATTTTGAAGTTTCACAGTAGAAAGCACAAGTACCTTGGAGGTATCTAATTGGGATTCATCAATGATCCTGGCATTGGCCAAGACCTCCTCCAATTTGGATATTTTCAACTCTAATAGTCCCTGGGCTTCTTTTGCAGCGTCATATTCTGCATTTTCTGAAAGATCGCCTTTATCTCTTGCATCGGCTATAGCCTGCGAGGCTTTTGGCCTTTCGATATCGCGTAGTTGGTTCAATTCTTCTTTCAACTTTTGTAACCCTTCTTCCGTATAATAGGAAACATTGCTCATGACTTAAACTATTTTAGGGTATACCCCTTCTTTGTTACTTGATATTCTTTTTAGAATTATCTTAAATAAATCGTAGGATCGAAACATTGCCACCTATAAATGAGGGACTTACCCCAACAGGGATGGGGTGTAAATCAGCATGATGCTTTGCTTGTTTCATCTTAGTAGTGTTACTCTAATAGGAAAATCCCCTTTAAGGTAAGAGGATTTCGATCAAAGATACATAATTTTGTACATATTTGCACAGAAGTCAGTATTCATGGGACATACGCTTAAATTCATAACGATACTTTTAATAGGGATCTTACTACTATCCTGCAGCAATGACAAAGGCCAGCGGAATCCCTATCTGCCAGAAATTGGATTTAGATTTGATATCGACTTAAACCTTCCTTTATACAATCCGCTGATCAATCCAGGGAATCCGGTCTATATTTCCAGCGCTACAGTGGGAATTCGTGGTGTTATAGTAATGAATACCGGTTTTGATGTTTTTAGAGTTTTTGAAGCCAGTTGTCCGAATCATTCCCCTTCGGCCTGTTCCACTATGGAGATAGACGGACAAGTTGCCGTCTGTTCGTGTGAAGATTTTGAATATAGCTTGTTTACAGGTCAGCAATTAGGCAGGCCAGATGACGGAGCGCGTTATTTTGACATGCTGGAATATACAGCCAGGTCTTCCGGAAGCGTAGTTACAGTCTCCAATTAGAATTTTACAGTTACACCAAGTAGGGCATTTATGCCTGCTTGCGGATAATATCCCGATCCTTCAATGGTTGTCAGCACACCTGGAACAGAAAAATCGTCATCATAGGTAAAGAAGTAACCATTGGATTCATAAGTGGCATCAAAAATATTGTTGATCAAAGCGCTCACGATCACATGATCGACCCATCCTTTGGTCTCCCACACAAATTGAATGTTTAAATCCGAATATAAATAGGCTTCTAGCAGGGAGTTTTCACTATCGATATTACCCATATACTGCTCGCCTACATACTTGGTCAGCAAGGCAAATTGCCATTGTTCTGTAGGCGAATATTGAATCGCATTTCCAGCGACAATACCCGGTGAATACGAAATATGTGTATTCCCTAAAGCTTGCAAATTTCCATCTCTTTCAAAAAAGAAATCACGATTCCTATTGACGCTTAATGACAGATTAGGCTGCCAAATTAATTTTTTACCGATCTCAAATCGCCCATCCAACTCCAGTCCAAATCGGTAGCTGTCGCCTACATTAGCTCTCAGGGGGGCACCCACATCATTCAGAGCTCCTGTCAGCACCAGCTGGTCCTTATACGCCATATAATAGAGGTTTGCGTTGAGAAGGGTTTTGTTTTTATAATATCGCCAGCCAAGCTCAATGTCATCCAGTTTCTCAGGACGCGGCATCCCATTTTCATAGTCATTTCTATTGGGTTCGCGATGTGCTTTTGCATAGGACAAATACACATTCTGATGCGCATTCAGAACATAGGATACTCCTGCCTTGGGATTAAAAAAACTAAAGGTGTCATCGACGATCCCAGTGTCTGCGCCATTTGCCTGATAAGAAACTCCCCTCCATTGGACATCGGCAAAAAGGTTCCAGTGTGAACTAGCTTGATATTGTATTTTTCCAAAAATGTTAGCATCCGTCTTATTACTATTATCGTCATAATATCGATCGCGAATAAAGCTATCCGAGGCATATCTGGCCCAGACCACTTCCCCAAAATGATCTCCGGCATACCAGTTATGGGCAGCGCCAAAAACAATATCAAGGGCTTCTTTCTTATGATTTACAGTAAGCGTTGCCCCATAGAAATCATTGTCGAGCCACCGTCTCCGGACGAGGTCTGTTGTAATAACTTCTTCTCCATTAACCGTAATCGGTGCTAGCCCATAAGTTTTAAAGGAATCGTCTTCGCGAAACTGCTCAAAATACCCGCGGCCTCTTGTGTAATGAAGTCCGATGTTTGTATTCCAATTTGATCCGAGTCCTTGATTAAAGAGCAATTGAAAATGATCCTGTTTATAATTATCTACTTCGTTGTCGTAAAACTGCAGCTGTCCATTATCATCCGTATAAATTCCAGCCGGATTAAACGTCCGATCTGTTTCCAATGTTGCTGCATCGATCCCAAACCAGGATTGATAGGTAATTTCATGACCGCCAAATAACAGTACTTTCACAAGCGTATTGTCGTCCTTAAAAGCAGCTTGCAAGAAGTAAGAATCCAATTCTGAAGAAGCGCGATCAATGTAGCCATCTGAAGTGATCCTTGATAATCTGCCCGCTATTTCAAATCCGGAGCCTAAGCTTCCCGTACTGAATTTGACATTGTGTCTCATGGAATTAAAACTTCCCCAGCCTGTAGCTATCTGGCCGTAGGCCTCATCTGAATAAGCATCGGTAAGCACGTTTAAACTGGCCCCAAAAGCGCCGGCTCCATTCGTAGATGTACCTACCCCTCGTTGCAATTGAATACTTTGTGTGGAAGAAGCAAAATCTGGCATATTTACCCAGAATGTGCCTTGTGATTCGGCATCGTTGTACGGAATCCCGTTGATGGTTACATTCACCCGGGTGGCATCGCTTCCCCTCACGCGAATTCCTGTGTACCCAATGCCAGCCCCAGCATCTGAAGTAGAGACGACTCCAGGTAAATAATTTAACAGTATGGGTATATCCTGACCCAGATTTCGTTTATCTAACGCTTCTTTTTGAAGATTTGAAAATGTTACAGGCATAGTTGATGTAGCTCTTATTGCTGTAAGGAACACTTCGTCCAACACAACTTCTTTGGCTAGTACACTGTCTTTAGAAATTTCCTGACTTAGGCACATACTTGCTGTCAAACCCACTAGAAGAAGACAAAAGAGATCTTTCATTCGTTTTAATTTTACCGAATAAAAGGGGTTTTATTCTTTGTGCTAATTAGTTTGAATTGGACCCTGTTCCAGGTATTGAGTTTGGGTCATTCCCTTGGCGGCATTACCCGCCCAGGTTCATTGGGTATAGTCTCAGCAAATCACAATGGAAAAGCACCCCTTCGAGATGGTGTAAAGATACATTCGAATTTTAGCTATAAAAAATAAAAAAAAGGCCGTCTAATAATTAGAGCAGCCTTTTCAAACAAACCAACAACCAAAAAAAAGATCTACTATGTTGTATACCAGTCTAAAAGTTCCTCTATATAGTCTACTTTTAAACAGAGGGGGGGAATCTCTTGGTCTAGTGCCTTTTTAGGGGGATCTTGGCTGAGAACAATTAATGGTTAGTGTTCAAGCTTAAGCCTTATTTAATTCCGTCCCCAGAGTCTTTTCGTTTTTTATCGTTTCCTTACTCAGGGTTAGTGATTTTAATTCTTTTTTTCTGTCTTCTTCGATCTCGTTTTTATTCCCCGTCATCAGTGTAGGTATGACGATGTATAACGATATGATGAAAACTGTTATACTGGCGAGGATCAAAAATCCTAATATTATCGTTTCATCCATTTTCTTTCGTTCTGCCTGGAAAGCTTTGGTTGTTCTTTCCTGACTTCACTATGTAAGACACGGGGATTTTGAAAAAGTCACTTTTTTGTCACAAAATATTCAATAAATTTTGTAAGTGTCTGTTTTTCTGAATTTTAAGAATGAAGAAAAATTGAAATAAAATAATACTTGAAGTGAAATTTAGGTTCGAAAAGCTATTATCGGTCCTACTAGTCTACCTGGTGAGAGGGTCTCAGCAAGTCATTTACCGTTTTAACAGGATTGAAGGTTTCCAAAGGGACTTCTACAAATATGGTATTCCAAAAGGCCATGGCCCCATTCCATAAGCCAGGTAGCTCAAGAGCCTTTAGTTCGCGACCATCTTTAGTCTTTTCAGTAATAAAGCCCATGTTGGGATCTACATAATTTACCAGTTTAAACTTTTCTCCTTTGTAATCCCTGACTCCGCATACTATATCAACCGGATTAAAGTGTGTGGATTTATTAAAGATCTTCATCTGTTCAGGGTGATTCTTATTCACCTGGGCAGATTCTATGATCTGTAGTGAAACATGTTGGTATTGATCTTTGATCCAGAAGGGCCCTCCTCCGGGCTCCCCTTCATTCTTTACCATGCCGCATATTCTGATGGGCCTGTTTATTTTATCCTTGAGGATCTCTATTTGTTCAGCAATACTAAAGCCATAGTACTTGTCTAAAAAGCGCACATTGAGCTCTTCTTCCAGGAAGGTTTTGATCTCCTGCATTTGATCACCGTTAAGCTCCCCATCATCTATCAATTTTGCATATTCAAAGATCTTTTCCTGCACGCTTAGTAAATGTCCTGCAAGTATCATTTTGTATTTAGCCACTTCATCAGCCAATCCGGGTACTACCACATTATCAATGTTTTTGATAAATATGATATCTGAATCCAGTTCATCCAGGTTTTCAATGAGCGCGCCATGGCCTCCTGGTCTTAAAAGAAGGCTACCATCATTATTCTTAAATGGCTCATTATCCAATGAAACGGCGACAGTATCGGTACTAGAGCGTTGATAGGAATAAGAAATATCAAAGTCTACTTTATCTGTTTTACTTAAACGCGCCCCTACTTCCTTAAAAGCAGTGCGAAATTTTTCGAGATGCTGGGAAGAAATTGTAAAATGAATATCAACTTTGTCTCCTGATCGAGCATACATAATTCCCTCTTTCAGGTGTTCCTCAAAAGCCGTGGCTACATGATCTTTGTACTTATGAAATGGTAACAGTCCTTTCGGATAGGATGCAAAATCCATTTTTTCAGGATCCAGCATGGCTTTTACTCGCTCGAAAAAAGAATCAGATTCTGAGCTACCCGCCTCTGTATCAATATCTTGTAGTTCATCATAAAAAGGCAAGGCGCTTTGATTCTCAAA
The DNA here is from genome assembly GCA_029861705.1 of Flavobacteriaceae bacterium. Taxonomy (GTDB): domain Bacteria; phylum Bacteroidota; class Bacteroidia; order Flavobacteriales; family Flavobacteriaceae; genus HDS-28. The sequence continues at coordinate 680 of JAOTYW010000063.1, read as the reverse complement.
AAGCTCCAAGATACTCGCATCCCCACTTCTTGCCGAATATTCACTAATTGTTTCCCTATATGGTTTATAGGTTTCAGTAAAAGTGAAAAGGGATTTAAACATGCGTGTTGCTGCTCCGGATGCAGGGACAAATTTGGTAACACGAACAGTTTTTAAGGCATTTTCAAAAGTGGCTATCCGTTCCTTTTCCTGCTGTACAGTAAAACTCAGTATGCCATTTAACAAAGTAGCCGGCCGCTCTAACTGCACTGATTGGATTCCATTGCTAAAGATCTCCAATTGCCGGAACAACTGTTCTTTTGATATTCCATGCTCAGACAGTTGCTGAAGTTCCTTAGATGATAGCTCCTTCATGAACGGTTTAGATATTGGTTAATTATTGAAATGGCCTGATGTAAGCGTTGATCTCTATCTCCCTTTAAAATAACAAAATTCCTCTCATATACTTCCAGGGTATCTTTAAATTTTTCAAAGATAGTTTCTCGTTCAAAAGGTTTATCTCTTAAATCGTCTTTTTCCCAAGGAATATCAATATCGGTAAGCAAATAAAGATCGTATGAATTCTCTATAGCAAATCGTTCCAATAGGGGGTCGCAATAATCATTAAAATAGATCTCTGAGTACACTTTTGTTTCCAAAAGATCTGTGTCACAGACAAGGAGTTGATCTGCTTTTTCACT
>JAOTYW010000254.1 GCA_029861705.1 Flavobacteriaceae bacterium | reverse complement strand
TAACTTTTCATTGCCGGCATCAAAGGCTGCTTCCTGTGTTTTGGCTTGTTCCCGGATCTTTTTCTGCAATATACCCGATCTCAAGTGTTGCAAATACCCGCCGGAAGCTTCCAGTTCTTTAAAGAGCTTTAGGGCTTTTTGGGCCAGTTGCTCGGTCAGACTTTCAATATAATACGCTCCGTCTGCCGGATTGCCAACTTTGTCTAAATAACTCTCATGCTTCAACATGCGCAGCTGGTTCAGGGCAATACGCTGACTGAAATTATTCTTATCTTTAAAATGACTGTCATAGGCCCTGTTGACTACCGTATCGGCTCCGCCGTGGATGGCAGACATGCATTCCATCGTAGTGCGTAAGAGATTCGCATTATAATCAAATGTGGTTTTGTTTCGCAATGAGGGTTCTGCCAGGATATGACAAGGTGTGTTTAAGTTATATTCTTGTGCCAGGCTATCCCATAGCCATCTCAAGGCTCTTAGCTTAGCGATTTCAAAAAAGTAATTTCCTCCTATAGCTGTTTTAAAACTGATGGCTTTTGGAGGTAGATCATGCTGCGCTCCAAAATTCAGATATTCATTTGCCTGCAACAATCCATAGGCCAATTGCTGCGTACAGTTGGCCCCGGCGTTTTGAAAAAGCCCGGTATCAACAGCACAAATAAAAGGCGCTTTCGAATGCTGTAATAAGAATTGCAGAATAGCGTGATCTTCAGAATTATTTTTGAACCAGATCCCGGTACGGGACAGTTGCCCCAGCAGATCAATATTAAGCGCGTAATTGGGATACGATTCCATTATAGCTTCCACCCGAGCTATATATTCCTGCGATAAAAATCCCATTTCCAGATGCAAAAAAACACCTTGATCCAACGCCTTATCCAATAGATCTTTTGGTACGTCTCCTTCATCAGTAATTTTCAGAATAACTGCTTCCAGATCGCTGGGAAAGCCATCACCTATTTCAATCCTTTTACCAATTCTCCAAGCAGATTCATGCGTGTTGCCTCTTGCATCTTGCTTCTCGCTTCTGGAATAAAACGGCCTTACATCGATACCTTCGGCCGATTGCCAAATTAGTGCCTCGTTGTAGTCTGCACCTTTCAGATCGGCGTGGATCTTTTGTTTCCATTGCTTTTCGGAAACCGGATCAAATTCTGAAAAGAGCTTATTCATTCTCGTCCTCTTTATTTTTTAAACTGTCTTCGTATTCAATTAAAAAAATCTCTTCCTTAGGTTTTTTGAGATAGTATTTTTCCCTGGCGAATTTTTCTAATTCTTCAGGATCGGATAATTTTTCAATGATGGCCTTATCCTTGGCGATCTCTTCTTCCAGAAATTCCTTTTGCTTTTCCAGTTTCTTAACCTCTCTTCGCAATTCCCTATGTATAAGGAAAGAGTTAGTGTCAAAAAATAGCATCCAGATCAAAAATACAGTGAGTACAAGGACATAGGCGTTCGTAAAGAACCGGAACCACTTGTTTTGACGCCATTCTTTTAGTCCCATCAGGCGTGTAGCTTTTCATTTATAATGGTGCGGACAATATCGATCGCCACGGTGTTGTAATGGTTGTTGGGGATGATAAGATCTGCGTATTCTTTTGTGGGCTCAATAAACTGTTCGTGCATGGGTTTTAAGGTCATCTGATACCTGTTAAGAACTTCAGTTAAATCCCTGCCACGATCGTCAATATCCCGTTTGAGTCGGCGTATAAGTCGCTCGTCTGAATCGGCATGTACAAAGATCTTGATATCGCACATTTCCCGTATCTGGGGGTTGGTCATGATGAGGATGCCTTCCACGATCATTACCTTCTTTGGGTGCACTTCTACGGTTTCTGAAGTCCGGTTGTGTTCGTGAAATGAGTAAACGGGTTGTTCTATGGGATTGCCGGATTTCAAGGTAATGAGATGCTCTGATAATAGGTCAAAGTCGATCGCATGGGGATGGTCAAAATTTACCTTCTCCCGTTCCTCATGGCTAAGATGAGAGAGGTCCTGATAATATGCATCCTGGGATATCACGCCTACTTCGTTTTGTGAGAGTTCATTGACGATCTGGCTAACAACTGTTGTTTTGCCACATCCTGTGCCACCTCCGATTCCTATGATCAGCATTCCTTAGAGTTTAGGTAAAATTAGTGAAATGATCGATTAAAGTTGATAGTTCTTTGTTCTTAGTTCTCAGTTGACTATTGACTGTTGACTGTTGACTGGACGCCCTCCGAAGCAAATACGGTAGAAGGTTGACTGCAAAGCTTAGACGTTGGCAGGTTCTGATGTCCTGAGTATTTCTTTGAAAAACAGGCATAAGATTTCACCCTTTTCAATTACTTTAGATGTTTCTGTTAGATGGAATGATTGCAGGCAAGAATAGCATCCATTGGCAGATAAAAACATGATTTTATTCATGTTTTGAAGTAAAATGCCCTGTTATTTTTGGTAATTATACCAGTTCCCTAGTTTTAGGGCTACCCTATTAAACCGTATAGCTTTTTATGAAATTTACACCTGAGCATTTATTAGAAGCCAAAACCCGGAAAGAGTTGATCAAAATTGCCAAAGGAAATGGCATAGATATTAGCAGGGTTTTGTCTAAGTTAAAATACGAAGTAGAACTGCGTAAGCTCCAAAGCGAGCTGGTTAGTCTGCAGAATCACGTAGCCAAGAACAAGCTTAGAGTCGCCATAATATTCGAAGGCCGCGATGCCTCAGGTAAAGGAGGCTCTATCAAGCGATTTAAAGAACATTTGAATCCACGTTCCTCCCAGGTTGTGGCGCTTACAAAACCCACTGAAGTAGAACAGGGCCAGTGGTATTTCAGGCGCTATATAAAAGTATTGCCCAATCCCGGAGAGATCGTTTTCTTTGACAGGAGCTGGTACAACCGGGCTGTAGTGGAACCGGTCATGGGATTTTGCAATGATGCCCAATATCACAAATTCATGGTGCAGGTACCTGAATTTGAGCATTTGTTGTACGAAGACAATATCATAGTCATCAAGTTCTGGTTCTCCATTTCTAAGGAAGAACAGAAAAATCGGTTTGAAGCCCGACTTAAAAATCCGCTTAAGCGCTGGAAGTTTAGTCCGGTAGATATGAAAGGCCAGGAGCTATGGGATAAGTACACCCATTACAAAGAGCAGATGTTCAGTAAGACACATACGACCTTCAGCCCATGGATGATCGTTAAGACAAACAACAAACGGGAGGCGCGGATTGAAAGCATGCGCTATGTGCTCTCTCAATTTGAATATGAAGGGAAAGGAAATTCCGGTATCCCGTTGGTTCCGGATCCTAACGTTATTCTTAGATATTACCGTTCAGCAGTACAAATAGATATTTAGCTATGGAGAAGAAGCAATTAAGTGAAGAAGAGCTTAGCCTATTAAATTCG
>JAOTYW010000062.1 GCA_029861705.1 Flavobacteriaceae bacterium | reverse complement strand
CCCGGATGTGAATGGCAGCATTGGGATCTTATTTGAACAGGGAAGTTCAAGGGGCCACATTCAGGAAAGTGAAAATGGCATTCTCACCTTTCCATTCACCATTCGCAATCAATTCACTGCCGCCCTATCCACCATTGAAGCCGGATATAATATGCGGACCAAGTTGCTAAACTTCCAAAGGCAATTTTATAGCGATATGCGAACCGAGGCGGCCCGATCAAAAACAAAGGCCATCGTCTTTGGCGATAGCAAAGATGCCAGCAAGGCGTGGCATTTGGCAGAGATCTTGGAGCGGCATAAGATCAAGATACACGAGCTTGCCGAAAATAGCACCTTAGGTGGAAAGAAACACAAGCAGGGCAATAGCTACGTTGTACCGATGGATCAGAAGAATTTTAGACTGATCAAAGCCATGTTTGAAAAACGAACCACTTTTACAGACAGTTTGTTCTATGATATTTCTGCCTGGACATTCCCCTTGGCATTCAACGTTGACTATGCCGAAGTATCCAGCTTATCTAATGCAGGTGCCGCTATTGAGAAATTGGAAAGACCTAAAGGCGCAGTGGTCAATAAAAGTCAATATGCCTATTTATTTGAATGGCATGAATATTACACGCCAAAGGCTCTTAACAAAATCGTTCAGAAAGGCCTTCGCGCCAAGGTGGCTAAATCGCCATTCACATTGAATGATATCAACTATGACTACGGGACTATTATGATCCCTGTTCAAAATCAAAAATTAGATGCAGACGCGCTGCATACATTTTTACAGAAAGTAGCTGGCGAATCACAAATTAAGATCACCGGAGTAAATACAGGTATAACCAAGGGAATTGATCTGGGTAGCAATGATTTTGATCCTGTAAAAAAGCAAAAAGTGGCTATTCTTGTGGGCCAGGGTATTCGTGCCTATGATGCCGGTGAGATCTGGCATCTTTTTGACACCCGTTATGATATGAAGATCACAAAGATTGATATGAAATATTTCCGTTCTGTCGACCTGAGTTCTTATACGGATATCATCATCCCAAGTACATGGGGATCTTCTGGCCTGACAAAATCAGCAGCTGAAAAATTAAAGTCCTGGGTACAACAGGGAGGAACGCTGATCGGATATCGAAGCGTTGCTAGTTGGCTAAATTCTAATGAGTTGATGAAATTAAATTTCAAAAAGGACACCCTCGTTGCCAAAGATATTGCCTACGACGAAAAGAACGAATACCTGGGGGCTCAAGTTACCGGAGGTGCCATTTTCGAAGCCAGAATAGATCGTTCACATCCCGTGAATTATGGCTACAAAAATGAAAATCTGGCACTATTTAGAAATTCCAACATTTACATTGAGCCGCTAAAGAATAGCTATGACAATCCTATTGAGTATACATCCAATCCGCTACTCAGTGGTTATATTTCTGAAGAAAACCTGGAGCTCTTAAAAAATAGCGTGCCTTTTAGGGCAAAGCGACTCGGTAAGGGAAGGATCATTCTATTTACGGACAATACCAATTTCCGCGCCTTTTGGTATGGCACTAATAAATTGCTAATGAATGCGATTTTCTTTGGCAATATGATGTAGGGCTTCAGCGTAATTTTACGTAGAGAAAGTTATGCAATATGTGTCCGGCCAGAAAAGCCAGGGCAAATTCCCAGGAAACCAAGGATTTAAGCAAAACATAGCCCAATATATATGCGACCGGATATATTACGACTGAATATAAAAATCTGAATGTAGCTGTAAATTCTATTTCAGGGACAAGTCGTTTTACAACCAGTCTCCAAAGCACGATCATAGGAAAATTCAAACTGCTGAACAGAATATCCCATATCCTTAGAAAAAATGATGTTTTTTTGGCAGAATTCTGGGGCAATTTCCGCCAGGAAGCGATTAATTTATTAATGGCGAACGGATCTGTAAAATCTACACTACTGCCTTCTAGTCGGGCAAGGATCTCATCATAGTTTTCCTCATCTTCTATATGGCCTGTGAGTTGAACTAATTGTGCGAACAATGCTTCTTTAGTTTTTAGAATAGTTTGCTGTCTGTCTTCCGGCACAAGCACATCCTGGAACGAAACTGCATTTCCAAAATACAAGACGGCACTATCCGGAAATCCTGCAGCTTGCTGATAATTCACACCCACAGGGATCAATGCCGGGTTAAAGGAAGGATCCCTGTCAAGACTTCGAAACAGGAAACGCGTAAAGCCCTTGCTTAAGGGACGGACTCTTCGTTGAATATTATGATTGCCCTCAGGGAAAATCACCAAAGATTTTCCGTCTAATAACAGGTCTGAACAGCGTTCAAATATCGCCTCGTTATTACTGAGTTTAGACCTGCCATCGCGCATTCTGTATATAGGCATCATTTGTAAAAAACCAAAAAAGGCGCGCAGTATATCATTGGCAAAAACATCTGAACGTGTAAGGAAAAAAGGTTTGCGCGTAGAATAGGCGGCCATGATCAGCGGATCTATCAAGGCATTTTGATGATTCGGTAAAAATAGAATTGGGCCACTATTAGGGATACGATCCGTATGATGAAGCGCAATGCGCTTGAAGTACAGGAATAGTCCAAGTTGTGCAATATACTTTACCACTATGTACAAGAAAGATCTCACACTTGCGCTTTTTTATCGACCGGGAATCTTGCCCAGATACTGGCAACTAACATGCCTGAAATAAGGTGCCATATGCCCCAGATGGCAGCTAAAACAGCCATTCCGCCTAATTCCTGAAAGAAAGTAAGAATCAATAACAGGGCTAGTCCACAATTTTGAATCCCTGTTTCAATAGTCAGGGAACGCACATCTTGAGCAGCTAATCGCCAAAGTTGACCCCAACTGAATCCTGTAGTCAACGCAGCAAAGTTATGAAGGATGACAAGGCCAATCACTAAAACTGCGTATTCCATAAATATTGTCCTGTTACCGTAGATGACAAAACCAATAAGGGCAACTAAAAATATGACAGAGGCGATCTTAAATGGTGATCGTATCCTTTGGGCAAATTGAGGCCATTTGTAATGTACGAACATCCCCGCAATTATAGGAATGCCCAATAATAATCCAACCACTTTGCCTATTTCTACCGGCGATATTGATATCTCCTGAAGCAGCCTGGCAGTAGGATGATAAGAAGATCCTAACAGGCTTAAAATGACTGGGGTCATCAAGATGGCCAATGGCGTCGCAATGGCAGTCAGACTAATAGAAAGGGCTGCATTCCCCTTGGCTAAATGCGAGTAGAAATTAGACACCACACCTCCAGGACAGGCCGCTACCATAAACATACCTAAGGCTATACTGGGAACAGGTTTAAGCACATATACCAAACCGAGTGTTACCAGCGGTAGCATAATAAACTGGCTGCTTACTCCAGCTAATACCGATTTAGGTTGTTTGAGAAGTCTGGCAAAATCGGCAATTTTAAGATTTAAGGCAACCCCAAACATGATTAGCGCCAATGCAGTATTTAAGATCCACAACGTATCTGTGGATAAGACCATTTGGACGTTGTTGAGATCGGCTTGCATGGGAAGTTTTGAATGGCTAATTAGTCTTGAAATACGCTAAATCTGATGGATAATGCAAGAAAATCTGGAATCGGTTTAATTTCAATTCTCAAGATCTGAGTTTGATACCAAAAGAATTATCTTTATATAGTAAAATGTATGATAATTGAAAACTGTGGCAGATAACTTAAATCCATTTGGACTACATCGGGTAACGCCTTATTTAATAGTTCCTGGGGTAGTATCTCTAATTTCTTTCCTACAAAAAGTTTTCGAAGCTGAGGTAAGAGATAAACCCAAGTTCAGGGAGGACGGGAGCGTCATGCACGCAGCAATATTAATAGGGGATTCTGTCATCATGATGGGGGAGCCTACAGAAGAAATCAGCGCAGTACCCGGAAGTTTGTATGTTTATGTCCCAGATTGCGACCAAGCCTATGCACGTGCGCTGACTATAGGAGGGACCTCTGTGATGGAACCCCGGGATTTTCCCCATGGTGATCGTTATGGTGGTATGCAGGACCCGTCAGGAAACCTTTGGTGGATCGTTACACATAAAAAGAAGTAGAAATGGCAAGAACACCTAGCAATATGATGCCTTTAGGAACAAAGGCCCCCGGTTTTACCTTAACGGATACAGTTTCTGGGGCCGAAAAAACCTTAAAGGAACTCTCTGGTAGTCATGGAACCGTAATCATGTTTATTTGTAATCACTGTCCGTTTGTCAAACATGTAAATGCTGGTATAGTGGCCCTGGCAAAAGATTACCAGGATAAGGGAATCGGATTTGTTGCCATCTCAAGCAATGATGTGGAAAACTATCCGCAAGACAATCCGGAACTCATGAAGGAAAATGCTTTAGTAGAAGGCTTTACCTTCCCTTATCTTTTTGATGAATCCCAGGAGATAGCTACGGCTTATGATGCGGCCTGCACACCTGATTTTTACTTCTTTGATTCTGAGCTATGCCTTGTTTATCGCGGGCAATTAGATGATTCCAGACCTGGAAATGGTATCCCGGTTACTGGAAGGGATATTAGAAATGCCCTTGACGCCGTCTTATCCGGCCAAAAAGTAGATCCCAACCAAAAACCAAGCATTGGCTGCAATATAAAATGGAAAGTCGCCTAGATGCAGATATTTCCATCAGATTAGGCCCCTTGGATGGCGAGAGCATTGATCGCTATATCCAATTAGGGAGAGACACTTATAAAGAGCACTATCTTCACCTCTGGAAGGACAAAATCCCAGTCGAATATTTTCAAACCTATTATACGCGTGAAAAGGTCCGGGCAGAATTAGAGGACCCTAATCTATCACACTTCATTATTTTTTCCAAGGAGACACCGATAGGAATTGTCAAGCTAAATGTAAATGAACTTTCAGATATCGCCCTTGAATCTCCTTCGGTTTTACTTGAAAAGATCTATATCCTTCATGCCTATTCCGGGAAAGGGATTGGGAGCCAAGTAATTAGACTTATAGAAGGTCAATTAAAAAGACAAGGGGTCAGAACTTTGTGGCTAGAAACTATGAAGAAAGGCAGAACTCTTTCTTTCTACCAAGGTCAGGGCTTTGACGTCATTGGAGAAAAACAACTCCATTACCAGAACATAAAGGAGGAAGAAAGGCCAATGTTCATATTGAGTAAGAAGCTATAGCCTAGAGCCACTTATTTCGTTTACAGGTTTCTTCTATATGGGCGTAATGATGGTTTCCATGCCAGACATAACGACCGATATTTTCCTTAAGTGAGGATTTATTGTTGTCGTCCGGGTGAATAAATGTCCGCTCTAATTCATGTGCTTTCAATCCGCGTAACAGGTAGACCAGTTTCGCATGCACAATTCGCAAATGATCGAGCGACATAGCTATTGGGGCATACATTGTATCATGTAATTCGGCCCATCCTTTTTCATCATAGGGTTTGATAACCGGCTCTTTTTCAGTCAGGGCCCATTTGAAACGTGTATAGCTGTTATGATGACTATCTGAGACATGATGAACCACCTGCCTGATAGTCCAACCATCCGGGCGGTAAGGCGTGTCAAGTTGCCCCTCTGATAAGCTGTTGACTAATTGCGATAGCTTGTCAGGGAATGCATCCAACTCTTGTATCCAGGAATTGACCTGTTCGCCAATAATTTCTTCAGGCTTGGAAAATTTTCCGATAGGGTAACGCAGCTTTTCAAGTGCCTTGGCATCCATAGTATGATCGTTTGTATTCAATTTCCTCAATGACGAATCAGATTCTCAAGTAGGGTAATGCTTTGATCAATTGTTAGCTAAGTAAAGAATTGCTAAATAATCATCCCCATGGTATCATTTTTTAACCTGTTGATCGTCCTGGTCGTGCTAAATTTTATAATGATCCTTTACCCGTATGTTAGCCAGAGCAATCGTTAAGAAACGGCTACGAGCTCTACATCAAAAATAAGGATGGCATCCGGTGGAATTACACCACCTGCGCCACTGGATCCATATCCTAATTCAGAAGGGATCACAAGTTTGGCTTTGTCTCCAACTTTAAGCAGACTAATACCCTCATCCCAACCCGGGATTACCTGCCCTACTCCTATCTGAAAATCTATGGGTTGATTGCGCTGATAGGATGAATCGAAAACCTGGCCATTAACAAGACTACCTTCATAATGCACTGAGACCTGGTCTCCTTTATTAGGCTTGTTCCCATCCCCTTGCTTCAGGATTTTATAATACAAACCTGATGCTGTCTTTTCAAACCCATCTGTGAGTTCTTTCATTGCGGCCTCTGCTTTCTTTTTCGATTCTTCTTCTCTTGCCACTCGTGAATTCTCAAAAGAAGTAAAAGCCACTATTGCGTCCCATGTATTAGCTTCATCACCGACACGAACTATCTCGAGTTTATCAAGCCTATCTCCTTGTTCAATGGCGTCTACAACAGATTGACCTTCGGTTACATGTCCAAAAACAGTGTGTTTATCGTCCAGCCAGGGAGTAGCAATATGGGTAATAAAAAACTGGCTGCCATTTGTTCCAGGACCTGCATTAGCCATGGAAAGTACTCCAGGTCCTTCATGCCTTAATTCCGGATGAAACTCATCATCGAATTTGTAACCAGGATCTCCGGTTCCCGATCCCATCGGGCAACCGCCCTGGATCATAAAATCAGGAATTACCCTGTGGAAATTCAAGCCGTCATAATAAGGGCTTCCTTCGCCACGTACAGTATTCTTCATTTTCCCTTCAGCAAGGGCCACAAAATTACCGACCGTTCCCGGGGTTTTATCATGTGTTAATTTGATCTGGATCTCACCTTTAGAGGTGATGAATTTAGCGTATATACCGTCTTTCATAATGTAGTTATAATGCCCGCAAAGGTAGTATTATCAATAGGGATTCCCAGAATCTCAACCCTTAATTTTTTTAGGGGGAATTACGCCATATTTATCAACTAAATAGATAAGGCTGGTCATTGCGGCGGCACCTAGTTCCAGTTCACGCTTATTGACATGCTCGAAGGTATCGTTCTCTGCATGATGATGATCGAAATATCGCTGAGAATCCGGGCGAAGTCCGGCCAATACCACCTCTCCGTTCTTAAGCGGACCAATATCCGCACCGCTACCTCCTTTAATGAACATATGGACAAGATATGGCTCAAACAATGCTTGCCAGCCTTTAATCAACTGAAAATTCTCAGCATTGGCATCAATAGAAAATCCACGCGGTGTAAATCCACCTGCATCACTTTCCAGGGCAAAGACATGGTTTTCATTTTTCTTTCTGGCCATCTCAGCATATGCATTCCCGCCTCGCAATCCGTTTTCCTCGTTCATAAAAAGGACGACCCGCAGGGTGCGTTTTGGTTTATAACCGGTTACTTTAAGAAGCCTGAGAACGTCCATGCTTTGCACGCATCCGGCGCCATCGTCATGCGAGCCATCCCCGAGATCCCAGGAATCCAGGTGGCCTCCTACGATCATGATCTCATTGGGATACGTAGTTCCCCGGATCTCTCCGATTACATTAAATGACTGAACGTCTTCTAATTGCTGGCAATTCTGCTTGAAATAGAATTTTATACCCGGATTTAATTTAAGTGTTGTACTCAATAATTCAGCCCCATTCGTACTTATCGCAGCTGCAGGTATCCGTTCTGCTACAGGAAGTTCTCCATAGCTCATAGAACCGGTATGCGGAAAGTCATCTAATCTTAGATTCATGGAGCGCACGATGACACCAACGGCACCGAATTTTGCTGCTTCTGCAGCGCCGGAATATCGCTGGTCTACACAGCCGGAATAAGACTGGAATGTATTGATCAGCGTAGGATCCATTGGCCTGTTAAAAAATACGATCTTCCCTTCTATAGTTTCCCTGCCAAGCGCTGCCAATTCTTCTGCACCCTTCACTTCCACCACATTTGCTTTTAGGCCTCCTAAAGGCGTTGCTACTGACCCCCCTAAGGCGCAGATTGGGACACTATTGGTAATCCCGGGCTTGCTTTCCAGGTAGGCATATTCCGGAGTTCCACGCACCCATTTTGGTACCATAACCGGTTGCAACCAAACATTATCCAACCCCAGCGAATCTAGTTGATCGCGTGTATACTCTACGGCCAACTGTGCCTGAACAGAGCCCGACAATCTTCCGCCGATCTGGTTAGACAAATGGTTTAACCAATCATAGGCTTTCCCTTGAGTCAGGGCAGCATCATAGATGGCCTTTATCTTGATTTCATCCTCGGATTGCGCATGTGAGGCAAAACCAACAAATAATAATATAATCAGCAGTATTCTCATTCTTTATCGCTTTCCAGTTCCTCTTTATATAATGGGATATTGTCTTTTATTTTTTTCTCCAGTTGAGGTTCTTTAATATCCGTGAATTTCTTCAGGGCATTCAACAATATTGATGCCACAAGAACCCGGGCAGAAGGTTTGTTATCTGCAGGGATTACAAACCAGGGAGCATGGTCAAAGGTGGTGCGCCTGATTGCTTCTTCGTAACATTTCATATACGAATCCCAAAGTCGGCGTTCTTTTAAGTCGCCAGGGGAAAACTTCCAATGTTTTTCATCCAGGCGAAGCCTTCTTAAAAGGCGTTGTCGTTGTTCTTTCTTAGACAGGTGCAGATAAAATTTGAATATGAGTGTGCCATTTTGGGCCAGGTGTTTTTCAAAATTATTGATCTGTTCGAATCTGCGGTCCCAGAAATTCTGATCGATATCCGCTACAGAATGAATGTGAGGTATATGTTCATTCAAAATATACTCCGGGTGTACTCTGGTAACCAGAACATTCTCATAGTGGGTGCGATTAAATACCCCAAATGTTCCCTTGGCAGGAAGTGCAATATAATGACGCCAAAGATAATCATGACTTAGTTCCAGATCAGTAGGTACTTTAAAGCTGTGTACCTTAACTCCGTTGACATTACAATCCTTAAATACCTCCCTTATCAAGCTATCTTTCCCGGATGTATCCATTCCCTGCAAGCAAATAAGAACAGCGTATTTGTCATGTGCATATAGGGTGTTTTGAAAATCGCCCAGATCTTCTCGAATCTTTTCCAGGTTTTTTTTCAGACGCTTATCAGTTTCATCGAGCATTTCGTATGTTGGCCGGGAGGCCAGGGTGAAATCAGCAGATGCCTTGTATGCGTCAATATCTATTTGCTTCATGTCGGGTAAGATACTTCAAAAAGCAGATGAAATGCAACCGTGTTTAGCAATTTTGAACCCACGATCGGGGAAATTCAAGGGAAATTCTCCGTTGTACGAAACTTCTGTACGTTTTATCGAATAAATATTGGGTCGGATTGGTCCTGGGCTACTTTTGGAATACCCAAATTTACCTAAGTATTATGCTATGAGACCTACCTACACGATCCTTTTCGTCCTTTTTCTCATACCCTTTTCAGCAATTGGCAACAAACGCGCATGCGATTATGTTGGCTCCAATCTGGGCTATATAAAATCACAGACGCAACAAGCTATTAAATCTGAGGACATCAATTTTTCCCGGTACTATGCCTACAAGGCATTAAATGCCATCGAAAAATCCAGGACTCAATTTGAGGCCTGCGGATGCGACTATGCTTTGAAAAGTATTAATGAAGGATTAGATAATTTAAAAAAAGCCACAAGGATTGGCTCTTTAAAAGGCGCTAAAATTCTTTTAAAGCGTGCCCTTGAAAGCACTTACGGCAGCCTGGAGGCTTTAGAGAAACACGATGAACTTCACGTAAGTTTATACGCTTCAGATCTCCTGGCCATGAATACCAAAACAGCCATTGAGGAAAAGCTTGCACAAAAAATGCCGGAAGAGAACGATCTTCATAATATGATCGATAAAGCCCTGTTGAATTTTAAAAATTCGCTGGATGAAGTTGTAAAAAATGTGAACTGTAGAGAAGCCTATGATTTTACTTCTAAAATATATGCTCACTGCTCGCAAGAGTTATTGCGGAAAGACTTGACACCCGGAAAAAAGTACTATAATTACCGAACCAAGGAGATAACAGAAAATGCCCTTCGCAGGTTAGAAAGCTGCGGAAAATAACCCTTTACCTCCAACCTATAAGAAATCCTATTTGCTGGCAAAGAGTTTAACATCACCTTCAGAGATTTCTTCGCCGCCGAGGATAATTAAGCGCTCAACCACATTACGAAGTTCCCGAATATTTCCGGTCCAATCATATCCTTTTAAAAGGCTGATTGCTTTTGCGGAAAATTTCTTTTGCGCAGTCCCTTGTTCATTAGCTATCTTGGAAGCGAAATGCTCTACCAGGAGAGGGATGTCATCCCTGCGATCATTTAAGGCAGGTACCTTGATCAGGATCACAGCTAATCTGTGATACAAATCTTCACGGAATTTGCCATCTGCAATTTCTTTTGCCAGATCCTTATTTGTTGCAGCGACAACACGAACATCTACTTTGATATCCTTGTCAGATCCAACCCGTGATATTTTATTTTCTTGTAAGGCCCTTAGCACTTTAGCTTGAGCCGATAAACTCATATCCCCAATTTCATCCAGGAAAATGGTGCCTTTATTTGCCGTTTCAAATTTACCGGCCCTGTCTTTAACTGCCGATGTGAACGCGCCTTTCACATGGCCAAAAAGTTCACTTTCGATTAATTCCGAAGGGATAGCAGCACAGTTCACCTCAACAAAGGGACCACTGCTTCGATCGCTCTTCTCATGGACCCAATGTGCCACCAGTTCCTTCCCGGTACCATTCGCTCCGGTAATAAGAACACGGGCATCAGTAGGGGCGACTTTCTCGATCATTTCTTTGATCAATTCAATTTCCTTGCCCTCGCCTACCATCTCGTAATTCTTGCTGATCTTTTTACGAAGCGTCTTATTCTCGACAACAAGCTCTTTTTTGTCGAGGGCATTCCGCACTGTAGTAAGTAATCTATTTAGGTCCGGGGGTTTTGAAATATAATCAAAGGCCCCTATGCGCATGGCATGAACAGCCGTATCCAAGTCACCGTGACCTGAAATCATGATAAAAGGAATTTCCGGTTTTATTTTTTTGGCCGACTGGAGGACTTCCATCCCATCCATCTTTGGCATCTTTATGTCGCAAAGGGCCAGGTCGAAATCATTTTTCTTGATCTGATCCAGGCCTTTAGCTCCATCTTCTGCCTCTTCAACTTCATAGCTATCATTCTCTTCGGTAAGGATCTTTACCAAAACACGGCGGATGGCAGCTTCATCTTCAATTACTAATATTTTTGCCATGGATTTATTTAAAATATTGACATTTTGATTCCCGATCTAAAATAGAATCCGGGATCACTATTAATCTCAAATACCTTGTTCCGATCATTATCCCTCAACACACCTTTTTGAATAATGGAATGCCCAATCCAAGATTGCCAGGATACATACTTACTAATCTTGAATTGATATCCAATTGACCCAACAACCAAGGACAAAGAGATCGCATTTGCGATTTTATCATCTGGTACGGGTATCTCATTTTGAATATTTACAAAATAGCCATCCAAAAACAAAGAGGCATCGAAAATATGCTTTTCGCTTAAATAATAACGGAACTGGGACTTAGGGATCCCAAGCGTATAGGACCATTTCGGGTGAAATCTTCTGTAGTAATTGATCAATGGTAAGGGTATAGGTAAACCCGTTGCACTGTTATAACTTAGGCCCAGTACTAATCTGAATGGTTTCTCGGCATCTTTGCGGTCTTTCCATAAAGTAGCTGTTGCATTGACTTTAAAATCATTTGGTACTATTGTGCTTTCTAAATTAGAGGCAATCCTTGGACTAAAAATCCCCACAAAGCGCCAATTTTCATTCCACTTGAAAATATACCCCATATTAAAGTCGATCACATGCAATGTTCGGAGAGAGGAAGCATCAAATGGAAGTGGATTTCTGGGTCTAATCTCAATATTACTGTAATCACCCCCTAATACCATGTATTCATCCAATCCTGTCTTGATCGGTGCATTGATCAAGATTCGGTACCGCCTTGATTCTGTTTCCGATTTACTGTCTGGCAGCGAAGAATATTCGATCCGAGCCAAATCAGTACTTTGTCCCAATGCTATCCATGTGGCACTAAAAAGTAGTAACGTTAGAAATGCTTGTTTTAGGATAGCGGTTTTTGTTTAATTAATGGTTTTGGTGTGGTCAATGATATGTACATCTCTTTGAGGGAAAGGAATTTGAACTTTATGTTCTCTAAAAAGTGCATCTATATTATAGCGAATTGCACTTTTGGTAGTAAGCGTTTTAAAACTATCTGCAACAAAAAATCTCACAGAGAATAATAAGGAAGAATTTCCAAAATCCTCAAACCAAACAAAAGGCTCAGGATTGGTCAATACACCGGTTACTCCATCAAGGCTTTTGAGGAGCAAACTCCTCACAAGGTCTACATCACTTCCATAGGCAACTCCAACTTTTACATGCTCAAGAGTAATTTTCCTGTTTTGTGTGTAATTATATACTGTGTCAGTTATGAATTTATGATTAGGAATAATAATGACCTTATCATCAGGTGTCAAGGCCCTCGTAGTCCGTAGTTTTATTTCTGTAACACGGCCTACACGACCATTGACTTCTATAACATCTCCAACCCGCAAGGTCTTGTCGACTATGACATATACACCACCAATAAGGTCTTGAAATAAATCCTGCAGCGCCAATCCCAATCCAACAAACAAGGCTGCTGAAGCAGTTATTAGAAGTGTAATATTAATGCCGGCAGCACTTAATGTAAATAATACGACGATCAGATAAATTGCGT
>JAOTYW010000253.1 GCA_029861705.1 Flavobacteriaceae bacterium | reverse complement strand
GGTTAAAGAAACCGGGATTAATTTGAACACGGAATAGCTGCATAAGGGTTTCTTAGTAAAGAGTTTAAAATACAGATATTTAATTACTTACAATGCCTAGATGGATCCTGTCATCCCGACTATTCGTTCTTTATCCAAAAGGCGTTGGGTATACCATCACTTTAGATCTAAGTGAGAGCCAACACCTGCTTTGATCTTACAGCCATATCCCCTAAATTATTCTAAGGGGAGGGGGTATTTTACCCCCCCTATATCAAGCCCCAAGTTTTCTAAATTAATTCCTGGCTCTTAGCTTCTATCCATACAATACCAACTTAAGCCGCTAAGTCAAATCTTTAGGTATTATAATCCTAATACTCCTACCCCCTGTTCAAAGACAATATCGACAGGAATGTTCTTCTCCGATAATCGATCGAGTTCCGCTTGCAGGACTTCGCCTATCTTACCTTTTTCATCTACCAACTGCGCTACACCATCATAATCACCGTTGCCCTGGAGCGTCAGGATCTTTTCGGATAAGGCATTCATGGCTTCTTTCAACTTCTCGAAATCAACCTTGTAGGTGTTAGTAGCTTCATCCTTGATAAATGCACCGTATTCATTAAAGAAATTAAATCGGATCATATTGGCCTTCCCGTGTGAACTGGCTGCACCAAAGCGCACTGAACGGAAAATGCCGGCCATAAAGGTCACATAGTAATCATTTAAAGCGCCTTCGATCTCTCCTTTTTCATGGAGCTGTGTGATCATATAAAGTCCCAGAATATCGGCCTTTCCTTCTTCTAATGCAGAGTAATGTTCTTTTAATGCATTGCGCACCGTCCCTTTTCCATTGATCGTATTCTTTATGCCCAATCCATGTGCCACTTCATGGAACATGGTATTCGCAAAAAATGCATCAAAAGTTATGTGTTGCCGCTGGTCAGGGTGGATCAAAACATCTGCAATTGGGAGGAGAATGTGATCAAACTTGGCCTGCATGGCATTTTTTAGCTGCAGCCTTCTTGAACCTTTAGCAAGTTGTACTTCCTCATCATTGGGCAGGTTGATAGCGATAGTTTTCGAACCCGAATTGCAATCTCCTGCGTAATAAACTACATCGTAAGCATTCAGGTCAGCATCCGTTCCCGGGCTTTCCGACTTGTATTCTTCTGCTACCGGAAGGCCTCTTTGAAGTTCAGGCAGTACCTGAGCATATTTGGCCAATCGCTCGCTCCAGGATTTATCCTTTACCAGCACATAGGCTTCATGGGCTGCTTTATAATTATAGAGCTTGTCTTCGTAATTCTCGATCGGACCAACTACAAAATCCAATCCATTTGTTTTCATATCCATCCAGGCCAGATCACTGGCTTGATACTCATCCGTCAATAGGGCTTTCGCTCTTAGTTCCAGGTAGTTTTTAAGTCCATCGTCTTCGGCGAGTTCGGCGCATTCACGCAATAGTGCGGCAGCTTTTTCTACTTGCTCAGCAAACATTTCCTTGTAAGGAACGACTTTTAGATTCCTGTCCTTATCCCTGCGAACAAAAGTGTATAGGCTGGACTTGCCCTCTAATTCGGCGGCCTCAAATTCTTCTTTCGTCATATCAACAGGGTAGAAATTGGCGCCTTCTGGTTTCTGACCTATCCCTTCTATGAAAGGTTCATTGTTTGCTAAGCGATCCCAGGGTCCATAGTTTATTTGGACAAATGCCTTGGTGTCCGGATCAGATATTGTCAATAGCAACGAGTCTTTTTTGCCATATGCTTCATACCAAAAAAGCTCATCCATGATCTGGGAAGCTTCAATCATCAGCGGGATCATCTTCTTATCATTTTCGCTCAACGAACTAAGGTCTGCCGTGAGTTTTACATTTTTATATATATTCACCCTTTCCTTCATGGGAGAAATCCCTTCCGACATTTCTTCTTTTTTTTCTGAAGTGCCGCATTGGACCAGAAGTAGTCCAATAAGACTTACATATAGCATTTTTCTCATCAACGTACTTTTAAATAGTTTTTTCGATTTTCCAAAGGTAAAAATATTCTTTCCGGCTAGTAAATGATGCCATTGCTATAATTAAAATAAATATTGAGGTTACGGTATTTTGTTCAAATATGTCTTCTTTGCTCATCACGCCATAATTCACCTGGTATCCGGAGATTTCCGGCTAGATTGATATAGATAATTTGAACTCATCTTCGGAACAATGTATCCGGCATAATTCTGAGCAGTATGATAAATATCATTAATTAGTAACCACTGCTCAAATATTTTTGTCTTCAGGTTAGTACCTGTTTGCAAAATTGGGGCTTCACTAAATTTATTTGATCATGAAAAAGTTGCTATTTTTTCAGGGAGTCCTGATTGTTACTCTTGCCTTGTCCTGTACTTCTGATTACTCCTTTCTGGAAGAAGAACTGATGGAGGAGGTAAACAATTCCCCTGACAATTCTGAATCGGACAGCAATACAAACGACGCCATGGACGAAACTTCTGATGATTCTTCATCAAGTGATGGAACTACAGATGATTCGGCAACATCTGATCCCTTTGCCGGATTTGTTACCTACGAAGCGGATGTGAAACCCATATTGAATCAACTCTGTGTAGCCTGTCACAATGCAACGTTACACGAAGATGGTGTTGACCTTTCTTCATATTCCTTTGCTAAAGCTGAAATAGACGATATCATTGAGTCTATGCAGGAGGAAGAAGACGAAGATGATCTAATGCCACCCAGTGGGCGTGTTGACAATTCCATCATAGAGACTCTCATCTCATGGAAAATAGATGGATTAATAGAAGGCCAGGCAACGCCTGATGATCCCGATTTAGGATCATCCGATGGCAACTATACCTATACAGCCGATATAATGGCAATCATTGACCAATATTGTATCCTTTGTCATGGAGAAACCTCCCCATCAGGAGGATATGATATATCGACCTACCAAAGGACGGTAGATCAAATGGGTATATTCATAGCTCGTATAGACCGTCAATCAGGACAGGCCGGTGTAATGCCTCCAGCCGGGCGAATGGACGAAGCCATAATTCAGATGATCAAAGATTGGGTGGACCAGGGTATGCCGGAGTAATCTAAAATTTTTACAAGGTAACCACAGATTTAGGAGATAGAAGGTCACAGGCCTAATCTTTTAGTGCTTCGATCATAGTTAATGGTTCTTTGGCACTGATGCCAGCCTGGTTGAAAGTAGCAAATGATGGATACAGTTTGGGCAAAGCCTTAATGGAATCTTCCTGAGTCAATCCCTCAATTTGGACCACACCACCCGGCACACCAGGATTATAACATTTGCCATTTAATGACATATATTCTAAGGGTAGCGAACTGATTTGAACTTGCAGTAAAATCACATACCTTGTTCTTAAGGGGAGGGGGTATAATACCCCATAATTCCGATGTGAAAGTGAACACTTATTTTGGCATTC
>JAOTYW010000061.1 GCA_029861705.1 Flavobacteriaceae bacterium | reverse complement strand
AAAAAATCATTAGAAGAAGCAGGAGCAGAAGTTGAGCTTAAATAATAGCGATAACCATACGGTTTAAGGAAGGCCTTTCCACCTTTTTGGTGGCTAGGCCTAATCCTGTTTATATACAGTATATCTAAAGGTATACTACCCAAGAGAGTATTCACGATCAAAAATTGTCCATAGATGTTCACTCAAAAGACTGAAAGAATAAACTTTGCATCCGCTAAGAACATACCGGATTATCCGGATTTCTTGGACATTCAGATTAAATCTTTTCAAGACTTTTTCCAGCTTGAAACAAAATCTGACGAAAGAGGCAATGAAGGTTTGTACAACACCTTCATGGAAAATTTCCCAATTACCGATACACGAAATCAATTCGTACTGGAATTCCTGGATTATTTTATTGATCCACCCAGATATACCATACAGGAATGTATTGAACGTGGTCTGACGTATAGCGTACCGCTAAAAGCCAGGCTTAAATTGTATTGTACTGATCCCGAGCACGAAGACTTTGAGACCATCGTGCAGGATGTGTACCTGGGAACTATCCCGTACATGACGCCAAGTGGAACCTTTGTAATCAATGGCGCAGAGCGTGTTGTAGTTTCTCAGCTACACAGATCCCCGGGTGTATTCTTCGGACAATCTTTCCACGCCAACGGAACCAAATTATATTCCGCAAGGGTGATCCCATTTAAAGGGTCCTGGATCGAATTCGCTACTGACATCAATAGTGTGATGTATGCATATATCGATCGTAAGAAGAAATTGCCTGTAACAACATTGTTCAGAGCGATCGGATTCGAAAGAGATAAGGACATTCTTGAGATCTTCGACCTTTCTGAAGAAGTAAAAGTTAGTAAGGCCGGACTAAATAAAGTTCTTGGTCGCAAGCTGGCTGCCCGTGTCCTGAATACCTGGCATGAAGATTTTGTAGATGAAGATACGGGAGAAGTTGTTTCAATTGAACGAAACGAAATTGTCCTGGACCGGGATACACTACTTGAAAAGGAGCATATTGAGCAGATCCTGGAAACAGATGTAAAGACTATTCTTTTGCACAAAGAGAACATGGCACAGAGTGATTATGCCATCATCCATAATACCTTGCAAAAAGACCCTACTAACTCCGAGAAAGAGGCAGTAGAACATATTTACAGACAACTGCGGAATGCCGAACCACCCGATGAGGAAACGGCAAGAGGTATTATTGACAAACTGTTCTTTTCTGACCAGCGGTATAACCTGGGTGAAGTAGGACGGTACAGGATGAATAAAAAATTAGGCCTGGATATTGGAATGGACAAACAAGTCCTTACCAAAGAAGATATCATCACGATCATCAAATATTTGATCGAGTTGATCAATTCCAAGGCCGAGATCGATGATATTGATCACTTGTCTAACCGACGCGTTAGAACAGTTGGGGAACAATTATCATCTCAATTTGGTGTTGGTTTGGCCCGTATGGCCCGAACCATTCGAGAGCGAATGAATGTAAGGGATAATGAAGTGTTTACCCCGATCGATTTGATCAATGCGAAGACCTTATCTTCCGTGATCAACTCATTCTTCGGAACAAACCAGCTCTCCCAGTTTATGGACCAAACGAATCCGCTGGCAGAGATCACCCACAAGCGAAGATTATCTGCACTAGGGCCTGGTGGGCTTTCCAGGGAACGCGCAGGATTTGAGGTTCGTGATGTTCATTATACGCATTACGGGAGACTCTGTCCGATTGAAACGCCGGAAGGTCCGAATATTGGACTGATATCGTCTCTCTCTGTGTTTGCTAAAGTGAACAGCATGGGCTTCCTGGAAACACCTTACAGGAAAGTTGAAAAAGGAAAAGTAGATACCACCTCTTCTATTTACTTAAGTGCAGAAGAGGAAGAAGGAATGAAGATCGCTCAGGCGAATATTCCATTGAAACCTTCAGGCATCATCAAGCAAGAGAAAGTGATTGCCAGGGCAGAAGGAGATTTCCCTGTCGTGGATCCCAAAGAAGTTAATTATACAGATGTGGCACCTAATCAGATCGCCTCTATTTCTGCCTCTCTGATCCCATTCCTGGAACATGATGATGCGAACCGCGCCTTGATGGGATCGAATATGATGCGTCAGGCTGTACCGCTTCTAAAGCCGCAGGTGCCAATTGTTGGAACCGGGCTAGAGCGACAGGTAGCCTCAGATTCCAGGGTGCTTATCAATGCAGATGGAGACGGTGTTGTTGAATATGTGGATGCCAAAAAGATCGTGATCAAGTACAAGCGATCTGAAAAAGAGCGCCTGGTCAGTTTTGATGAAGATTCTAAATCGTATAACCTGGTCAAGTTTAGAAAGACGAATCAAGGTACTTGTATCAACCTGAAACCTATTGTTAAGAAAGGTGACAAGGTAAAAAAAGGACAAGTACTTTGTGAAGGGTATGCGACTGAAGGCGGTGAATTGGCATTGGGTAGAAACCTGAAAGTGGCCTTTATGCCATGGAAGGGGTATAATTTTGAAGATGCCATCGTGATCTCAGAAAAAGTGGTTCGGGAAGATATCTTTACCTCGATCCATATTGATGAGTATGCCCTTGAAGTTCGGGATACGAAACTCGGGGCCGAGGAATTGACCAATGATATTCCCAATGTCTCCGAAGAGGCTACAAAAGATCTGGATGAATACGGAATGATACGTATTGGTGCAGAAGTAAATCCGGGTGATATCCTGATTGGGAAGATCACGCCAAAAGGTGAATCTGATCCAACGCCTGAAGAAAAACTTCTTCGTGCGATCTTTGGTGATAAAGCCGGTGATGTGAAGGATGCTTCATTGAAAGCATCCCCATCTCTGAACGGTATTGTCATTGACAAAAAGCTTTTCTCCCGTTCTATCAAGGACAAGCGCAAGCGTTCTGAAGACAAGGAAGCAATTACAAGTCTGGAACTGGAATACGAAATAAAATTCCAGGAATTGAAAAATGTACTTGTCGAAAAACTTTTCAAGCTGGTCAATGGAAAAACTTCTCAAGGTGTGATCAATGACCTGGGCGAGGAAGTGTTGCCTAAAGGGAAGAAGTACACGCAGAAGATGCTGAATGCAGTAGACGATTTTGCTCACCTGGTAGCAGGTAGCTGGACAACAGATAAAATCACAAATCACCAGGTTGCTGATCTATTGCACAATTATAAGATCAAATTGAACGACCTTCAGGGGAACCTCAGACGTGATAAGTTTACCATATCAGTTGGAGATGAATTGCCTGCAGGTATCATGAAACTGGCCAAGGTCTATATCGCCAAAAAGCGCAAGCTTAAAGTTGGGGACAAGATGGCAGGACGACACGGAAACAAAGGAATTGTTGCCCGGATCGTTCGCCAGGAGGATATGCCATTCCTTGAGGATGGAACTCCGGTAGATATCGTTTTAAATCCACTTGGTGTGCCTTCAAGGATGAATATCGGTCAGATCTATGAAACAGTTCTGGGTTGGGCTGGTCAGAATCTCGACAAGCATTTTGCTACACCGATCTTTGATGGAGCTACGATCGAAGAGATCGAACAACTTACCAGAGACGGAAAAGTGCCACAGCACGGTCATACCTATCTATATGATGGCGGAACAGGACAGCGTTTCGATCAGGCTGCAACTGTTGGAGTGATCTACATGCTGAAACTAGGCCATATGGTAGATGACAAGATGCACGCCCGGTCCATTGGGCCCTACTCGCTTATTACACAGCAACCGCTGGGTGGTAAGGCGCAGTTTGGTGGACAGCGATTTGGAGAGATGGAAGTATGGGCGCTCGAAGCCTATGGTGCTTCAGCAACACTCCGTGAGATCCTCACCGTGAAGTCAGATGATGTGATCGGTAGGGCTAAAACCTATGAAGCCATTGTAAAAGGCGAGGGAATGCCGGAACCCGGTTTACCAGAATCTTTCAATGTATTGATGCACGAGCTCAAAGGACTGGGCTTGGATATCAGGTTGGAAGAATAAGGAGTCAATAATAATATTCAATCACCATTAGTATCATGGCAAGATTAAAAGATAACGTACAAACAAAAAGGTTTAATAAGATCTCAATCGGACTGGCATCTCCAGAAGCGATCCTGGCAGAATCCAGGGGTGAGGTTTTAAAACCTGAAACTATCAATTACCGTACTCACAAGCCGGAACGGGATGGCCTCTTCTGCGAGCGAATCTTTGGCCCGGTTAAGGATTACGAATGTGCTTGTGGAAAATACAAGCGTATCCGATATCGCGGGATCGTTTGTGATCGATGTGGGGTTGAAGTGACCGAAAAGAAGGTTCGTCGTGACCGTGTCGGGCATATCAACCTGGTAGTACCAGTAGCTCATATATGGTATTTCCGCTCTTTGCCGAATAAGATCGGTTACCTGCTCGGACTTCCGTCTAAGAAATTAGATATGATCATTTATTACGAACGTTATGTAGTGATCCAGCCCGGAATTGCAAAAGGACCGGAAGATGTAGAGATCCAGAAAATGGATTTCCTAACGGAAGAGGAGTACCTGAATATTTTGGAAAGTATTCCGCCTGAGAATCAATATCTGGAAGATTCCGATCCGAATAAATTCATCGCCAAAATGGGCGCTGAGTGTCTTATCGATCTTCTATCCAGGATTGATCTGGAAGAACTGTCTTATGAATTGCGTCATAAGGCAAACACAGAAACCTCAAAGCAGCGTAAGACAGAAGCCCTTAAAAGGCTGCAGGTTGTTGAGGCCTTGAGGGAATCACAGGAGAACAGGGAGAACAGGCCTGAGTGGATGATCATGAAGGTTGTGCCGGTAATTCCACCGGAATTAAGACCACTTGTGCCGCTTGATGGTGGACGTTTCGCAACTTCTGACTTGAACGATCTATATCGCCGGGTCATCATCCGAAACAATCGATTAAAGCGCTTGATGGAGATCAAAGCGCCGGAAGTGATCTTGCGTAATGAAAAGCGGATGTTACAGGAAGCTGTAGATTCTTTATTTGACAATACGCGCAAAGCTTCTGCTGTTAAGACAGAATCAAATCGACCACTAAAATCACTTTCAGATTCCTTAAAAGGAAAGCAAGGTAGATTCCGTCAGAACCTGCTTGGTAAGCGGGTAGATTACTCTGCGCGATCTGTGATCGTTGTAGGTCCTGAAATGAAATTATATGAATGCGGTTTGCCAAAAGATATGGCCGCCGAATTATACAAACCCTTTGTGATCCGTAAGCTCATAGAGCGAGGGATCGTCAAAACGGTAAAGTCTGCGAAAAAGATCATAGACAAAAAGGAACCCGTTGTATGGGACATCCTGGAAAATGTATTAAAAGGACATCCGGTACTCTTGAACCGGGCTCCTACATTACACCGACTGGGTATTCAGGCATTCCAGCCAAAATTGATCGAAGGGAAGGCCATTAGGCTTCACCCATTAGTTTGTACGGCGTTTAATGCCGACTTTGATGGGGATCAAATGGCAGTTCACCTCCCACTTGGACCGGAAGCCGTATTGGAATCACAGTTGTTAATGCTTGCATCGCACAACATCCTGAATCCTGCGAATGGATCTCCAATTACAGTGCCTTCCCAGGATATGGTATTGGGTCTGTACTATATGACCAAAGAGCGCAAGTCTACCAAGGAATACAAAGTAAAAGGCGAAGGCCTTACATTTTATTCCGATGAGGAAGTGATGATCGCATTTAATGAAGGCAAGGCCGAATTGAATGCAGGGATAAAAGTCAGGACAAAGGACTTTAATGAAGAAGGCGAACTGGTTGATCAGATCATTGAAACTACTGTCGGTCGTGTGCTCTTCAATAGAGTTGTGCCGGAAGAGGCTGGTTTTGTAAACGATGTCTTGAATAAGAAATCGCTGCGGGATATTATTGGACGGATTCTTGCTGTCACGGATGTGCCGACTACGGCAGCATTCCTGGATAAGATCAAGACCATGGGCTATGATTTTGCCTTTAAAGGAGGACTGTCATTTAGCCTGGGGGATATTATCATTCCTGAAGAAAAAGATTCGATGATCTCTGATGCGAATGAGCAGGTTGATGGGATCATGATGAATTATAACATGGGTCTGATCACGAACAATGAGCGCTACAATCAGGTCATTGATGTGTGGACATCAACGAATGCCCTGCTTACGGAATTGGCTATGAAACGAATCCGTGAAGATCAGCAAGGTTTCAATTCAGTATATATGATGCTGGATTCGGGAGCGAGGGGATCTAAAGAACAGATTCGTCAGCTAACCGGTATGCGTGGGTTAATGGCCAAACCTAAGAAATCTACTGCCGGAGGTGGAGAGATTATTGAGAACCCGATCCTTGCGAACTTTAAGGAAGGATTGTCTATTCTTGAATACTTTATCTCTACTCACGGTGCGAGAAAAGGATTGGCGGATACCGCGTTAAAAACGGCTGATGCCGGGTATTTGACCAGACGATTAGTAGATGTATCCCAGGATGTGATCATCAATTTAGATGATTGCGGAACGCTTAGAGGTATAGAAACTAAGGCCTTGAAGAAGAATGAAGAAGTTGTTGAGACTCTTGGAGAGCGAATTCTCGGTAGGGTGACACTTCAAGATATCTTTGATCCGTTAACGGAAGAATTAATTGTTCAAGCCGGGGAACAGATCATGGAAACACATGTGAAGAAGATCATGGCTTCTCCTATTGAAAGTATTGAAGTACGATCTGCTTTGACCTGTGAGGCCAAAAGAGGTATCTGTGCCAAATGCTACGGAAGGAACCTGGCGACCAATAAAATGGTTCAGCGCGGGGAAGCCGTTGGTGTTGTTGCAGCACAGTCCATTGGAGAACCTGGTACACAGCTTACACTGCGTACATTCCACGTAGGTGGCATTGCAGGTAACATTTCCGAAGAGAGTAGGTTAGAAGCAAAATTTGACGGTGTTGTAGAGATCGAAGATCTGCGACTTGTCAAAGGCGAAGATGCCGATGGCAAGAAAGTAAACATTGTGATTTCGAGAACCTCCGAAATTAAGATTATAGATAAGAACACGAGTATAACATTGAGTACCAATAATATACCCTATGGTTCTATTTTTTATACAAAGGACGGTGCCAAGATCAAGCAAGGCGATACTATTTGTCAGTGGGATCCATATAATGGTGTAATCGTTTCCGAATTTACGGGTAAGATCGCCTATGAGAATATTGAGCAAGGTATTACCTACCAGGTAGAGATCGATGAGCAAACAGGATTCCAGGAGAAAGTGATCTCTGAATCCAGGAACAAGAAATTGATCCCTACTTTGTTGATCATGAACACTAAGAATGAGGTTATACGATCGTATAACTTACCCGTTGGTTCTCACTTAATGGTAGATCATGGAGATAAGATCAAAGAAGGAAAGATCCTTGTCAAGATCCCTCGTAAATCTGCTAAAACCGGTGATATTACAGGAGGTTTACCCCGTGTGACAGAATTGTTCGAAGCGCGGAACCCTTCTAATCCTGCCGTTGTTTCAGAAATTGATGGTGTGGTTTCTTTTGGAAAGATCAAAAGAGGTAACCGCGAGATCATTATTGAAGCAAAGAGCGGTGAGATCAAGAAATACCTGGTAAAATTATCGAACCAGATCCTTGTTCAGGAAAACGATTATGTACGTGCAGGAATGCCATTATCTGATGGCGCGATTACGCCCGAAGATATTTTATCTATCAAAGGGCCATCTGCCGTGCAGCAATATTTAGTAAACGAAGTTCAGGAAGTATACAGGCTGCAAGGTGTGAAGATCAATGACAAGCACTTTGAGGTTGTCGTCAGACAAATGATGCGTAAAGTTCGAATCCAGGATTCCGGTAATACAACTTTCCTTGAAAACCAATTAGTACACAAGGACAATTTTATCAAGGAGAACGATGAGATCTATGGTATGAAGGTAGTAGAGGAAGCGGGAGAATCTGAAAATTTGCAGGCAGGCCAGATCATTTCGGCCCGGGAACTTAGGGATGAAAATTCGATCCTGAAACGTAATGACAAGAAGGTGGTAGAAGCCCGTGATGCCGTTGCTGCGACAGCAACGCCCATATTACAGGGAATTACCAGAGCTTCCTTGCAGACCAAGTCCTTTATCTCAGCAGCTTCCTTCCAGGAAACTACTAAGGTATTGAATGAAGCCGCCGTAAGTGGAAAGGTTGACCATCTTGAAGGCTTGAAAGAGAATGTGATCGTTGGTCACAGGATCCCGGCCGGTACAGGAATGCGCGATTATGAATCTATCATTGTAGGTTCCAAAGAGGAATATGATGAGATCATGGCGCGTAAGGAAGAGCTCAAATTTTAAGGATTAGATCATGGCTGAAAAACAGCAGAAACAAAAACAGATCAATATAGAACTGGACGAGAAAACGGCAGAAGGGATTTATTCTAATCTGGCCATCATAAACCATTCTGTATCCGAATTTGTAGTAGATTTTGTCAGTATGATGCCTGGAGCTCCTAAGGCGAAAGTTAAGAGTCGGATTGTCCTTACGCCACAACATGCGAAGAAGTTCTTAAAAGCTTTGAGCGACAATGTGAGTAGGTTTGAAAAAGCCCATGGGACTATCAAAGACTATGAACAGCCTCCTATCCCGATAAATTTCGGACCTACCGGAGAAGCATAACTAACTAAAAACCTGGCCATTATGACCAGGTTTTTTTATTCGTATTCCGAAGTGAGATGGAAACTTACTGAGGGATATTTCTGTTTCGTCATTTCCAGGGAGAAATGCGAATCGGCCAAAAAAACTGTCTTTCCTTTTTTATCTTTGGCCATGTACTTCTGTTTGACGCGCAAGAATTCACGAAACTCATCACTATTCTCGTCTTCGGCCTTTACCCAGCAGGCCTTATGCACAGGGAAGGGTTCATAAGTACATTTAGCTCCGTATTCATGCTCTAATCTGTACTGTATTACTTCATATTGAAGCGCTCCAACAGTCCCAATAACTTTTCGGCCATTGAGATCGAGCGTAAATAACTGTGCTACACCTTCATCCATCAACTGGTCTATCCCCTTAGCCAATTGCTTGGCCTTCATTGGATCTGCATTGTTTATATATCTGAAGTGCTCTGGCGAGAAGCTGGGGATGCCTTTATAGTGCAGGATTTCACCTTCGGTCAGCGTATCTCCGATCTTAAAGTTACCTGTATCGTGAAGACCGACAATATCGCCCGGATATGAGAAATCAACGATCTGTTTTTTATCCCCAAAAAAGGCGTTCGGACTAGCAAATTTGATCTTTTTATTATGTCTGATGTGCAGGTAAGGGGTATTGCGTTCAAAGGTCCCGGAAACGATCTTTAAAAAAGCAAGCCTGTCCCGGTGTTTGGGATCCATATTGGCATGGATCTTAAATACAAAACCGGTCATTTTTGTTTCATCCGGTTCTACGACCCGCTCTTCTGCAGCTTTCGGCCTTGGGGACGGTGCAATGGCGATAAAACAATCCAGTAATTCACGTACACCAAAATTATTAAGAGCCGATCCGAAAAATACAGGCTGAAGGCTTCCCTCAAGATACGCTGCCCGATCAAATGCGGGATAGACACCAGAAACCAGGTCGAGATCTTCCCTCAATTGAGCTGCATGGGAATCCCCAATAAGTGCTTCCAAATCTTTGCTATGAAGATCTTCAAATGCCTGACCTTCAGATATTTTGGTTTTGGATTCGCCGGTAAATAAATTGATATTCCGCTCGTAAATATTATAAATACCCTTAAAATCGTGTCCCATTCCTATGGGGAAACTCAAAGGTGTAACGGTTAATTCCAGCTTTTGCTCTACTTCATCCAAAAGGTCAAAAGCATCTTTTCCTTCACGGTCCAGTTTATTAATAAAAACGATCATTGGAATGTTGCGCATTCGGCATACGGATACCAGTTTCTCAGTCTGTTCCTCAACGCCTTTCGCGACATCGATTACAACAATTACACTGTCGACAGCGGTAAGTGTCCTGAACGTATCTTCAGCAAAGTCTTTGTGCCCTGGCGTGTCCAGAATATTGATCTTCTTGTCCTTATAATAAAAAGCTAAAACAGAGGTTGCAACAGAGATGCCACGCTGACGTTCTATCTCCATAAAATCACTGGTAGCCGTCTTCCTGATTTTATTGTTTTTTACGGCTCCGGCTTCCTGGATTGCGCCGCCAAAAAGAAGCAATTTCTCGGTCAGTGTAGTTTTCCCAGCATCGGGGTGGGAAATAATTCCGAACGTCCTTCTTTTTTCGATCTCCTGGGTAAAACTCATGCCTTCATATGAAAAATTCCAGCAAAAATACGGCTTTTTAGAGCCAACAGTGCTAGCCACTATTATTTAATCACTTTACCGTTTATCTAAAACAAACATTATCAGTCAATTAATATGTTATATATGTAGGAAAATACCTCTATAATAGTAGTTCATCGATATAAATGGCTGTTAATAGATATTTAATAACTTAACCTATGTAAGGCATTTGTTGCTAGTTTAATATGCTCTATATTGTACTATTATTTTCAGCGCCCAATTTCTTACTTTATTTCTTACTTCGTCATGGTGATACGTTATACCTAAACCTATCATATATGAGTGAAATTACGCGTTCTCAGACACCCCGCCGTTTGAGCTCTGGACGCCAGGTTCTTATCGCTTTCTTCGTGATCTTCATGTCGACTGCGTTTGACACGCCTTCCGCCCATTTTTTCAACAATCCTTTAAACAACGACTACGACTCAGATGGGGTAGCTGATCACATCGATGTAGATGATGACGGCGATGGTATTCTAGACGTCGTGGAAGATGCCAACCTTGATGGTGATGGTGATCCTGAAACACATCCAACGGATACAGATGGTGACGGAATACCAAATTATCAGGATTTAGATTCTGACAATGACGGAATTGATGATATGTTGGAAGGGAGTGGAGTTTTAGGCGGTATAGTACTCTTGGGTACAGATGCCAATGGAAATGGCTTGGATGACAGTTTTGAAGATGAAGCAGGTGAATTTGGATTAAACCCAATAGACACCGAAGGAGATGGTATACCTGATTATAAGGATATTGATTCGGATGGAGATGGCATATTAGATCTCACAGAATCCAGTTCTCAGAGTACAGATTTTGACTGTAATACGGTGCCGAATTTACGTTTTGATAATCCGCCTGTTTTAGAAAGTGGCTCTGAATTTGAAGAAGGTGCGGTATATCGCTTTCCTAACGTTACAGACCAGCTTGATGCACTTGTTACCATAGATGAAAATATGAACGGCGTCATCCTGACACTGGATGAGAATGGCGTTGATCCGGAGTTCTTTAAACCAGAGATCACATTCACGATTTCTCCTGAAGTGCGTCGGCCATATGTAGATCTTCGCATTAGCATAGTAGAGAAAGGGACAAATAATCCGGTTGAATTGGAAGAGCTGATTGCCAATTTCATCGATATTGATGGAAATGCCACGTACCAGGAATATAATCGTTTCGATACCCCGTCCAGTTATACCGTGGATGATCCCAATGAGATACAAATACGGAATACTGGTGGTGGCTTATTGATCAATGGAGGAATGATAGAATATGATGAAATATTCAATACGCATCCAACGGTTAACATAGCAGTAGAATTTGTAAATATTTCCTCTTTTGTATTCCGATTTGGAGTGCACACAGACAAGAATGCCAACTTAACTACCAGTGTCCCCAGGCAATCGGGTATTCAATTTTCTTGCCTGGATAATTTTACGAATCCTGTAACAACAAACTTCAATGAAGACGTCGATTCTGACGGCGATGGCCTACCGGATCGAAGAGATATTGATTCTGATAATGACGGTATCCCTGACAATGTAGAAGCCCAAACCACAGATGGATATATTCCGCCATCAGGCGTGGACGAAAACATGGATGGCCTGGACGATGCCTATGAAGGGGAGGAAGTAGATGGTCTTAATCCGGTAAATACAGACGGGGAAGATCTACCAGATTACCTGGATGAGGATTCTGACAATGACCTGGTCCCGGATAATAATGAAGGCAACGATTTTAATTTTGATGGCATACCTGATCAGACATTTACTGGTGTAGATACAGATGGGGACGGCCTGGACGACGGCTATGAAGGCAGTGATGTGGATGATGGCCCTGATCCGAACGATGAAATAGAAGATCCTGCCACAGACTTGCCAAATACAGATGGGGAAGGCGATGTGAACTATCGCGATATTGACGATGACAATGACGGCATTCCAACCGATGAGGAAGATGCCAACGAGGATGGTGATCCTACCAATGACGATACGGACGATGACGGCACACCGGACTACCTGGATCCTGATCAGCCGGACGATATGGATTTTGACGGCGACGGAGTCCCTGATTCAGTAGATGTTGATGATGATGGCGATGGCATACTGGATAGTGAAGAAGACCCGAATTTAGATGGCGACGATGATCCGACTACAGATCCACAGGATACAGATGGCGATGGCAATCCGGACCATTTGGATATCGATGCAGACAACGATGGTATCCCTGATAATGTAGAAGGTCAGCCTACAGACGGTTATATCCCGCCTTCAGGAGAAGACGCGGATGAGGACGGATTAGACGATGCCTATGAACCAGACGGAATTGATCCTCAGGATACAGATGGCGATGGCACACCGGACTACCTGGATCAGGACAGCGATAATGATACAGTTCCGGATAATAATGAAGGCAACGATTTTAATTTTGATGGCATACCTGATCAGACATTTACTGGTGTAGATACAGATGGGGACGGCCTGGACGACGGCTATGAAGGCAGTGATGTGGATGATGGCCCTG
>JAOTYW010000060.1 GCA_029861705.1 Flavobacteriaceae bacterium | reverse complement strand
TTTGAGCATTAAGATGATGTATTCACACAGGCTGTGGCATAGCCTTAGGTAAACCCATTAGAGTATCGTATTTTTACCATGGTTTAATGCACCACCACTATGGGTCTTCTGATTTTCTATGCCTTAGTTTCTATTATTATTTCTTTTTTGTGTTCCATCTTAGAGGCAGTTTTATTAAGTGTAACACGCACATTTGTAAATGTCAAAAAAAAGGAAGGCAAGCAATATGCGGAAACCCTTGAGGTCCTTAAAAAAGATGTCGACAAACCGTTAATAGCGATATTGACATTGAATACGATCGCACATACGGTTGGGGCCATAATGGTCGGCGTTCAGGCAAAGGTGGCATATGTCGAAGCCTTTGGAACCCAAACCAGGAGCTTTTTTGGAATAAGCTTCACCGAAGATGTCATGGTAGGCGTAGTCTCTACCTTAATGACGATCCTGATCCTGGTGGCTTCTGAGATCATACCTAAAACTATTGGTGCTACGTATTGGAAGCAACTCGCCAATTTCACATCAAAAGCATTGAAAGCTATGGTGTGGTTCCTGAAATGGACCGGGATCTTATGGGTCCTCCAACTTTTTACCAGATTAATCGGGAAGAAAGGTCATCACGGTAGTGTATTGAGCAGAGAAGACTTTACGGCAATGGCCGATATTGCTCATGAAGAAGGTGTATTCCAGGAATCAGAATCTATTGTAATAAAGAATTTGCTTAGGTTCGATGAAGTATTGGTCAAAGATATCATGACCCCCAGGGCAGTGATGAAACTTGCTTCCCAAACGCAATCTATTAGGGAATTTTTTGAAGAAAATCCCAAATTACGCTTTTCTCGTATTCCCGTTTACGGAGAGGAAGCGGATGTCATTACCGGTTTTGTATTAAAAGACCGGGTATTGGAAGAATTAGTACATAATAATGATGAACAACCCCTGTCTACAATTAAAAGGGAGTTGTTGGTAACCAAGCGCAATACGCCCATCCCACAATTATTAGACACTTTTATTGGGAAAAAGGAGCATATTGCCTTAGTCGTAGACGAATATGGCTCGGTTAGCGGGCTGGTCACCATGGAAGATATCCTGGAAACATTATTAGGATTAGAGATCATGGATGAAAGTGACAATGTCGAAGACTTACAACTTCTGGCGCGAAAGAAATGGGAAGAGCGCGCTAAGCGGACAGGATTAATCGAGTAAGATGGAAAAGGCTTATTTAGACACTGCTATCGGTATTATAGAAATTACCGGAGAGCGGAATACGATCTTTACCGTTGGATTTGTGGATGAAAAATTGGAGGATTCCTTTCATGATTCCGGAATGGTAGCTAAGGCCAGAGAGCAACTGCAAGAATATTTCGATGGCAAAAGAGAAGAATTTGATCTTATGTTAACTCCATATGGAACGCCATTCCAACGCCGAGTTTGGGATGCTCTACAACAGATTCCACATGGAAAAACCATTTCTTATTTAGAATTAAGCAGGAAATTAGGTGATGCATTGGCCATTAGAGCAGTAGCCTCTGCCAATGGAAAAAATCCTATTGCCATTATCATACCTTGTCATCGGGTAATTGGTAGTGACGGGTCCTTGACAGGATATGCCGGAGGCTTGCACAGGAAGCGATTTTTAATCAATTTGGAATCGCCAGTGCATCAAACGACCCTTTTTTAATAAACCAACTAAGCAATTTGTTATATAAGGAATTCAAGATTGGTGTTAAATAAGCGCATTCTATATATTGTAGGTTTTTCTTGTTTTTAGCGTAGGTCTGTTAGGCTTCTTTCCGACCAAGTATTCTGTTTGTTTTATGCCAATTTCCATAGTTCCAGTGTTCTCGGCCCGCATAATGCAGCAATTCTGCAGCAATTCGCCCTATATTTCCACAGTAAGTGTAATTTGACAAGTAAAAAGAATACACCCGATCATTTAGACTAATGATACATAAAATTAATCTGGAACATATTCTCTTTTTGGATATCGAAACAGTACCGCAAAAAGTCGCTTTTTCGGATTTGAATTCGGCCGAACAGGAATTATGGGCCGAAAAGACAAAATACAAAAGAAAGGAAAACGAAAAACCATCAGAATATTACAAAAATGCAGCGATTTGGGCCGAATTTGGTCAGATTTTGTGTATTTCGGCCGGTTTTTTCACGATTTCGAGCCAAAATCGTAAATTTCGTATTACTTCCTTTTCTGGAAATGAAGTAGATCTACTCACTAATTTTAATGCACTTTTAAACAGCCACTTTAATAAACACTACCATCGCTTATGTGCGCATAACGGGAAGGAATTTGATTTTCCTTTTTTAGCACGGCGCAATTTGATCAATGGACTCGAACTCCCTGTTCAATTACAGCATTTTGGTAAAAAACCATGGGAAGTACCGCATTTAGATACTATGGAGCTTTGGAAATTTGGCGATTTCAAGCACTATACATCACTAAAGCTTCTGGCCCACGTGTTGGGTGTTCCTTCACCTAAAGAAGATATGGATGGCAGCAAGGTGAGGGATGTCTACTATCTCGAGAAAGATATAGAGCGAATAATACGGTATTGCGAAACAGATGTGGTCACTATAGCCCGGATTTTTCTGAAACTACAAGGAAAGTCATCCATGCCGGATGAAGAGATAATACGCGTTTAGTTTTTATAGGACAACTGAATATAAACGGGAAAATGATCGCTATAGCCGCCGATGTATTTCTTCCCAACATAGGTCCTAAAAGGATTGCCCCGGAACCGACCTTTCCATTCCTTCAAATCCTCTGAATCAAAAATATTGGCATGTGCAAAGCTATGCGTGCCCTTTTTATGATCAAATAAATTATGGGAAACTATGATCTGATCGAATAAGCCCCAGGTAAACTTGTAATTTGCGCTACCCCGATCCGGGGTTAACAGCTTTTCCATAGGATTATACAGACCTGCTGATTGTACAAGATGTTTTATGCTCTTCGATTTGGGACCATCATTGAAATCCCCCATTAGAATAAAATGCGGATCATCTTCCTGGTTTTTGATAGTTTCCATCAATTCAAGCACTCTATTGGCCGCCGCTACTCGCTTATAAGATGTTTCCTCATCCCCTGAACGTTTCGATGGCCAATGATTCACAAAGATGTGAAAGGCCTCAGCGTTTAACTCCCCTTTTACATATAGAATATCCCTTGTTGCATCTGGCTGTCCGTCAAGATTCTTGATATGCAGTGGAATTGCTTCTGAATGTAACACCTTAAACTGCTTGTCGCGGTAAAGGAGTGCCGTGTCTATACCTCTTTCATCGGGAGAATCATAATGTACATATGCCAAATTCCGATGACTTAAGGCATCTGAATTGATAAGGTCATCCAGCACTTTTTTATTCTCAACTTCCGCCACCCCAATTATTACGGGCATATAGGTGTTATTATGCGTCCCCAATTTACTGATGGTCTTCGATAACTTTTTGATCTTTTTCCGATACCGCTTTTTGGTCCATTTCTTTTTACCCCGCGGTGTAAAGTCGTCATCCAGCGTATGGGCATGGTTATCTGTATCAAATAAATTCTCCAGATTGTAAAAAGCGATCGTATAGAGGTTATCCGATTTCTTGCTTCTAAAAATATTGAGGGCCATAAATTGTTCGATAAGGCAGTTAAATGTACAAAAATCACTTCAGTGCGATTCCGTAGCTTTGCAGTGTAATTCAGACTATGCTGGAAAAGAAAGATTCTAAACTAGAGAAAGCCATTCTT
Source organism: Flavobacteriaceae bacterium (assembly GCA_029861705.1). GTDB lineage: Bacteria > Bacteroidota > Bacteroidia > Flavobacteriales > Flavobacteriaceae > HDS-28. The sequence goes on along the minus strand of JAOTYW010000060.1, from coordinate 9,083 downwards.
ATTGGTGTTATTAGCCCGGAAGTCACAGAGGAGATCGTAACGGAACATCTCGATGAACTTGCATTTCTTACCTATACTGCGGGAGGTGACGTATTAAAACGCTTTACCCAGCGTGTTCAGACACCTAATCCGAAAACCTATATCGGAAGCGGAAAAATGCAGGAAATTGAGGAGTATGTAAACCAGGAAGAGATTACAACAGTCATCTTTGACGATGAGTTATCGGCAGTACAGCAGCGCAACATCGAAAAACAATTCAAGTGCAAAATACTGGATCGCACAGGGCTTATACTTGATATTTTTGCCCAGCGTGCTAAAACCAGTTATGCAAGGACCCAGGTTGAATTAGCCCAATATGAATATTTACTCCCGCGCTTGACTGGCCTATGGACTCACCTTGAAAGGCAGCGCGGAGGAATCGGAATGCGTGGTCCGGGTGAAACTGAAATCGAAACAGATAGGCGAATCGTTCGGGACCGGATTTCTTTACTGAAGAAGAAACTTGCAAAGATCGATCAGCAAATGGAGACTCAAAGGGGAAATCGTGGTGCTCTGGTACGTGTTGCCCTTGTTGGTTACACCAATGTGGGTAAGTCAACTTTGATGAATGTGATCAGTAAGAGTAAGGTTTTTGCCGAGGATAAGCTATTTGCCACCCTGGATACAACCGTGAGAAAAGTGGTCATTGGCAACCTGCCTTTTCTGCTATCAGATACAGTCGGATTTATTAGAAAACTTCCAACACAATTAGTTGAAAGTTTTAAAAGCACCCTGGATGAGGTTAGGGAAGCCGACTTATTAATCCATGTGGTGGATATTTCTCATGTCAATTTTGAAGACCATATTGAGGCTGTAAACCGCGTACTTGAAGAAATAGGCAGCGCAAAGAAACCCACATTGCTAGTGTTTAATAAGATCGATCAATATGTTCCTGAAAGTATTGAGGAAGATGATCTGACTACCGTACGAACGAGTCGGCATTTCAGTATTGAGGAATGGAAAAAGACCTGGTTTCAACGCCTGGGTACTAATGTGCTATTTATTTCAGCGCTCAAGAAACAAAACTTAGACGAATTTAAAACCGTTCTCTACAAGATGGTACGTGATATTCACATTTCCAGATTCCCGTATAACAATTTTCTCTACCCGGAAATCCCCCAATAAAGAATTCCAAATTGTAGTCCTTTTATGTCATTCATCGATAAAAGTGAACACTTCATTTTTTTCACAACAAGATGCCTCTAGTTCACAACAAAAATTTAACGAGGTCGTATTCTCATTCTATATTTACATCGTGATTTGAAACAAAGATTATCCCCCAGAGTAATTTAGTATCAAATCGCAGGCATATGACAAAAGAGATCCCCAAATCTCAACTTGGCCCAAAAAAGCTTTCCCGATCTGATCGGGACCGAATCGAAATCTTACAACTAGTACCTACTTAAAACCCCAGCCTTACAGCCGGGGTTTTTGTTTTATTAGGTCTGACTGATTTCCTTAGAAAGAGTAGCTCAGGCCAAGTGTCCAGTATGACTGTACGTCATTGTCCACAGAATCAAATGTCTCAGCTGTATTTCCTAGTGTATTCACTGAATAGTTAAGAGCTTCCATTTTGCTGCTTCTAAGACCAAAGTCGAATCCAACTCCAATCATTTTCCAAAGCGTGTAGGCAAATGAGTTAGTCCACTGCCAGTTGCTAAAATCGCCAGTCTCATAGCTTTGGAAAGTGGTAAAATTAGTTTTAAAGGCCACATCTCCAATACTACGTGTATAATCAGCAACGATCTTTGCGCCTAAAGAAGAATCAAAAATGGCGTCTTCTTTTGCAAACACAATGTTGTAATTCAACGGATGAATCACAACAACAAGGTCCGTAATAGGCGTCCACGTACCTCCAACCCCAAGATCCAGATATCCGGGATCATTGAAATTGTTTAGGATGGTACTCCGATACTCGCCGAGGCCTGAAATAGCAAACTTGTCGCTTAACTTCCGCCCGTAAAGGGAGGAGATGTTAAAAATGTCTGTCGCCTCACGGAAATCATCATTATCCGTGGGATCATCCTCATCATCCAGTTTTACCCAGTTGAGATTTATGTTCCCTGAGTTTCTCCAAAAGAATTTGTCCTCCTGAAGATTCGCAAAAGCATTGACAGAGATCCCGATATTCCCTGCGGAGTTGTTGGGAATTCCCTGATTGTACCAGTTATTAAATCCTGACAGATTAAATCCAATGGTACCAAAAGCTCCTTTTTTCCATCCGGGCAATGCATCAATCTGAGCTTGTAATGCATCAACTCTTCCCTGAATGGCAGCAACCGAATCTTTCTTGGCTGCTTGTGTGGCCAACAATTCTTCTTCGGTTTGTGCATACGTCATGGCTGAAAAGCATAGGACAGCCAGTAATCCAAAAATTTGTTTCATGATAAAACGATTAGTGTTAACAATGATATTAACCGCAAAGGTATAGATTGTTAATAAACTAAAGGCTTATTAACATCATTTGCGTTTGAACAAAGGTACTGCAGAACAAGCTTCTCCGTACATGATGCTCTTAGCCACTTTTTCTAATTTCTGAGTGGCCATCAAATACGCATTCGCAGGTACTGCTACCTTTGAACATCCTTTAATTAGGGTGGGTTTGTTTGTATACGGTGACAGATCTAATTGATCTAATTCGTCAGCAAAGATAGTATTTTCCAGAAGATCCATGTCGCCTTGTACTATATGTCTGGCATAAGGGGATAAACGAGTAGTTATTAACATATAAGCCCAAACAGGAATAATCGCATCCGTTGAACAGCTGAGGGCAACAAATGAATCCTTGTATTGCGACCAATTATGGGCTTCAACACTAGCTCTGAATTCTTTTTCCCTCAGGACCAGTCCTTCATATAACCAATCCTTAATATCAATCAGGAAACGCTCTCCATCAGGTCTTATTTCTTCCAGATCCAGGATCACAAGACTGCTCTGTGCAACTCGATTAACAATTTCGTCCGACATAGTCTGCTCTTTTGGTGAATTTACAGTAGCCCCAATTCGAGTTTTGCCTCCTCGCTGATCAATTCCTGTGTCCAAGGGGGATCAAATGTGATCTCTACCGTAGCGTCCTTTACAGCATCGATAGATTTTACCTTCTCTTCCACTTCAACGGGCAAACTTTCGGCGACCGGGCAATTGGGCGAAGTTAAAGTCATCAAAATTTTAACATCATAGTCTTCGTTGACAAAGACGTCATAGATCAACCCCAATTCGTATATGTCAACCGGAATTTCCGGATCAAATATCGTTTTTAGAACGCGAACTATTTTGTCTCCCAATTCGACTGTATCTATGGTATTATTTTCTTCCATGGGTCCCTTCTTAATTCAGTTGCGTTTGATAGGCAATAGCGTACAATTTAAGTTGCTTTATCATGTTTACCAAACCGTTTGCCCGAGTAGGTGATAAATGTTCTTTCAAGCCGATCTTATCAATGAATTCCATATCGGCGTCTATAATGTCCTGAGGTTTTTGATCGCTTAGTACACGGACCAAAATGGCGATTATACCTTTCGTTATAATTGCATCGCTATCCGCTGTAAATACAAGTTTGCCATCTTCCATTTCTGCATGAACCCACACTTTGCTCTGACAGCCTTTTATCAGGTTCTCATCCAGCTTGTATTGCTCTTCAATCAGGGGTAAGGAACGACCAAGATCGATCATGTGTTCATACCGTTGTGTCCAGTCATCGAACATCCCGAATTCCTCTGTGATCTCCTCTTGAATTTTTTTTATCTTCATTCGCTTACTTCTCAATCGTTCTCTCTGCTAATTCCAATAGCGCATCTACCAATGGCCTTATTTCAGCCGGTGGATTCCCATGATCAAAATTTGGGCTCTCAAACTTCTTCTCCAATGTCTTCACCACTAATCCTGCTATAGGTGCACGATCTACTTCCTGCCAGGTTGTAGCCGGCTCTATATTATCTAATTTCTTCAGTTCAATATCTTCAATCAGGCCTAGGAGTGTATCCCATTCTTCAATTTCAATTGCATAAAGCTGTCCACTTTCGGATGTCCTGTCCATAGTGATCTGCAACATGGTAGGCATGGCCATGACCTGGTAAAAATAACCTCGCGTGCTGGCAGTATACTTGATCTCAGTAATATCCATTATATTACTGTCTTTATTGCTACACCCTTTTAAGACAGCTAAACTTAGAACTGCCAACATTATATATTTCATCTTCCTGCGCTCTGAACGGCAAAAGTAAAAAAACGCCCCGAAAGGGCCTTTCTAATTAAGATTTTACTAAGACGTTTAGGTTAACATTTTAACTGCCCTGGAAACTCCAGAAGCCAGCATATCCACCTCTTCAAGTGTATTATAAAAACTAAAACTTACGCGCACTGTTCCCGGGATCTCATAAAAGTCCATTATAGGCTGTGCGCAATGATGTCCGGTTCTTACTGCAATGCCCATTTTATCTAATAATGTTCCTAAATCGTAAGGGTGAATACCTTCTATATTGAAGGAGATCACTGATGTTTTATTTGCTGAAGGACCATAAATGTGCATTCCTGGGACATCCATGAGTTTTTCGTTGGCATATTCAAGTAGTTCATTCTCATACCCAGCGATTAAGTCCATTCCAATGTCTTCCAAATAGGTAATGGCCGCCCCAAACGCTATCCCACCACAAATATTCGGTGTCCCTGCTTCAAATTTATGGGGTAGATCTGCATAGGTAGTTTTTTCAAAAGTAACTTCACTGATCATCTCGCCCCCTCCCTGATAAGGGGGTAATTTCTGTAGCCAGGATTCTTTTCCATATAACATCCCAATTCCAGTAGGCCCGCACATTTTATGCGCTGATGCCGTATAGAAGTCTGCGTCTAACTCCTGTACATCAATTGACATATGTGGAGCTGCTTGTGCCCCATCGACTACTACGGCCGCTCCGGCTTCATGGGCCAAGAAGACCATTTTCTTAACCGGATTAACTGTCCCCAGGGCATTTGACACATGGTTGAAAAAAACCAATTTGGTATTGGCATTCAATGATTTTTTATAGTCTTCGAGGATCAACTCTCCATTGTGGTTCATTGGAATCACCTTCAAAGTTGCACCGGTTTTTTCGCATAAGATCTGAGCTGGAACGATATTAGAATGATGTTCCATGGCAGAAACCAATACTTCATCTCCGGCTTTTAGAATACTTTGAAATCCGTGCGTTACCAGGTTTATGCTATGTGTAGTGCCTGAGGTAAAAATGATCTCATGTGAATGCCTGGCATTAAAGTGAGATTGAATTCGCTTACGCGCCTCCTCATAGGCCTCCGTGGCTTCCTGAGCAAGGGTATGGGCCCCTCTGTGAATATTGGCATTATAGCGCTCGTAATAATCGGTGATCGTTTTTATCACCTGCCTTGGTGTCTGTGAAGTAGCCGCATTGTCCAGGTAGACCAAAGCTTGCCCATTGACCTCTCTTTGCAGGATTGGGAAATCCTTACGAAGTGTTTGAATATCAAGTGTGGATTCGATCATCGGCGCGGTATTATCAAAGACCTGTCTAGAGGTCAAATCCCAGTCGGACCCCCAGCTTACCAGCAATCAATTTATTGATCCTTTTCTTTAGCTCAGGGATTCGAACACTTTCTAATACGTTGTTGGCAAAGGCATACATCATCAGTGCTGATGCTTCTTTCTTGGGTATCCCTCTGGTTTGGAGGTAAAAAAGTGCTTCATTATCTAACTGGCCAATAGTACACCCATGTGAGCATTTGACATCATCTGCAAAAATCTCTAGCTGAGGTTTTGTATTTACAGTAGCGTTGTCTGAGATCAGGACATTGTTGTTTTGCTGAAAAGCATTGGTTTTCTGAGCGATCTTATCCACGATGATTTTTCCATTGAATACGCCAGTGGATTTATCATTATAGATTCCTTTGTAGTCCTGATGACTTTCACTGTTGGGCTGCTGGTGATGTACAAGTGTATGATGATCTACATGTTGCTTGTTATCTAAAATTGTCACACCCTTCAATGTAGAATTAATACCACTTCCCTCCTGGTAAAAATTAAGGTTGTTACGGGTTAATTTCCCGCCAAAGGCAAAGGTGTGTACAAATACCTGGCTTCCTTTATTCTGGGAAATATAGGTGTTGTCTATAAGCGATGCCGAGGGATTATCATTTTGTACTTTGTAGTAATCAATATTGGCATTTTCCCCAGCAAAGATCTCCGTCACTGAATTGGTAAGAACTTCATTCCCGGTCAAACTCTGATGCCGTTCAATAACCTGGAGTTCGGCATTCTCTTCTACAACAATCAGGTTCCTGGGTTGCAACATAATAGCTGATTCACTTCCCGAACTAAAATGCAAAATCTCTACCGGTTTAATAGGTGCTTTGTGCTTTGGTATATAGATATATGCACCTTCTTTACTAAAAGCCGTATTTAAGCTGGTAATGGAGTCATCTTTGGCTGCCCCTTTGTTAAAATAAACATCAACAACAGGTTTATACATAGGTTTGGAAAGCGCTGCACTTAACAAACAAATATCTACGCCATCATGGGTCGTCTCTGAAAGATAAGAGCTGTAAATCCCATCAATAAAAACAATTTTATACGTATCTATTTCATGCAGAAAATACTTCTTTACATCTCTGTATTCAAGAGCCTCTGCTTCTTTGGGAAAGATGCTAAAATCTATTTTCTGAAGCGACTTCAAAGAAGTGTATTTCCAGGCCTCTTCTTTTCTTCCCGGAAAGCCTTTATCCTCAAATGTTTTAATGGCTTCGGAGCGAATATCATGGACAGGATGATCCACATCGATCGAATTTTCGAAGGCAAGAAATGAAGAGACTAATTTTTCCTTTAGATCCATAATAGCGTTCCTTCTAACTTAAGCAACAGTTTCATTTTTTAGCCAGTCATAGCCCTTTTCTTCCAATTCAAGAGCCAGGTCCTTATTTCCGGATTTCACGATCTTGCCTTCATGTAATACATGTACAAAATCAGGAACAATATGCTCCAAAAGTCGTTGATAATGCGTGATCACGATGATGGCATTATCCTTGCTTCTAAGTTTATTCACTCCATCTGCAACGATTCTCAGGGCATCTATATCCAGGCCCGAATCTGTTTCATCCAGGATGGCTAATTTAGGCTCGAGCATGGCCATTTGAAATATCTCATTCCTTTTCTTCTCTCCACCTGAAAATCCTTCGTTCAAAGAACGTGACAAGAATTTTCTATCTATTTCTAGCTGCTCAGATATTTCGCGGATGCGTTTGAGCATTTCATTTGCCGGCATTTCCTTTTCTCCTCTTGCTTTCCGCGATTCATTGATCGCCGTTCTCATAAAATTGGTAACGGTAACCCCGGGGATTTCAACCGGATACTGGAAGGACATAAATACACCTTTATGTGCTCGTTCTTCAGGGGCAACATCTTCCAAATCTTCTCCATTAAAAAGCACTATTCCTTGTGTTACCTCAAATTCTTCTTTACCCGCGATAACGGAAGCCAGAGTGCTTTTACCCGAGCCATTGGGTCCCATTATGGCATGAACCTCCCCGGGATTTACCTCGAGGTTGATCCCATTTAATATTTCGTTGCCTTCAACACCGGCATGTAAATCTTTTATCTTTAACATTTGTGTACTATTCAATCTGTTATCCTACTGATCCTTCCAGGCTGATCTCTAATAATTTTTGTGCTTCCACGGCAAATTCCATTGGAAGCTTATTTAATACTTCTTTACTGAAGCCGTTAACGATAAGGGCAATAGCTTTTTCTGTATCAATGCCCCTTTGGTTACAGTAGAAGATCTGATCTTCGCCAATCTTGCTCGTTGTGGCTTCGTGTTCTATCTGTGCTGTTTTGTTCTTAACTTCAATATATGGGAAGGTATGTGCCCCGCACTCATTTCCCATCAAAAGCGAATCGCACTGAGAGAAATTCCTGGCATTAGTCGCCCTGCCCTGTACTTGCACAAGTCCTCTATAGCTATTCTGCGATTTGCCTGCGGAGATCCCTTTACTAATGATTGTACTTCGGGTGTTCTTACCTAAATGGATCATCTTAGTCCCGGTATCGGCCTGCTGATAGTTATTTGTTACCGCAATCGAATAGAATTCACCTATAGAATTGTTCCCTTTAAGAATACAGGAAGGGTATTTCCATGTTATCGCCGATCCTGTTTCAACTTGTGTCCATGAGATCTTGGCGTTTTTTTCACATATGCCCCTCTTGGTAACAAAATTGAATACACCTCCTTTACCCTCCTTATTACCAGGGTACCAGTTTTGTACTGTAGAATACTTGATTTCTGCATTGTCCAGGGCGATCAGTTCTACAACGGCAGCATGGAGCTGATTTTCATCTCGGGATGGTGCCGTACAGCCTTCAAGATAACTAACATAGCTACCTTCATCGGCTACGACAAGCGTGCGTTCGAATTGTCCCGTTCCGGCCTGATTGATCCGGAAGTAGGTCGATAATTCCATTGGGCAGCGGACTCCTTTTGGGATATAGCAGAACGAACCGTCCGAGAACACGGCAGAATTCAATGCTGCATAGAAGTTATCCTTTTTAGGAACTACAGATCCTATATATTTCTTTACTAATTCTGAATGATCTTTAATGGCTTCGGCCATGGAACAAAAAATGATCCCTTTTTCGGCCAGGGTCTTTTTAAAAGTCGTCGCAACAGATACAGAGTCCATAACGATATCCACAGCAACACCTGCTAATTTCTTTTGTTCTTCAATTGGAATACCCAATCGCTTAAAGGTGTCGAGCAATTCGGGGTCTACCTCATCGAGGCTGTCGTATTTTGGTTTCTTATTGGGTGCAGAGTAATAGGAAATATCCTGAAAATTGGGTTTTTTGTAGTTTATATTTGCCCACTCAGGCTCTGTCATTTCCTTCCAGCTCCGAAAGGCATCTAATCGCCATTCCGTCATCCATTCTGGCTCTTCCTTCTTTTTGGAAATGGCCCGAACAATATCCTCATTTAAGCCTTTAGGAAAGGTGTCAGATTCAATATCCGTATAGAAACCATATTCGTATTCCTTGGTTTCCAGTT
>JAOTYW010000252.1 GCA_029861705.1 Flavobacteriaceae bacterium | reverse complement strand
CAGGTCCAGATAAAGGAGAAGGAGCTAAATATTTAATATTAGGCCCTGGACATGAAGACTTGAACCCCGAAGGTTACATTGTAGTTCGTTCTCCACATTGGAATGTATTTTTAGGTCACCGAGTATTGCATCCAGATCCAAAAGTAGCAGCAGAAATGACTAAAGCTCATAAAATATATCCTTATGCAGAAAGAGAAAATCCTACTCCAACGAAACATATTTCTTCAGAAGGTATTGCTTGGGAAGCATTTCAATCAAGGGGAATTACTTACTTTGAACGTTTAGCCAGTATACTTGAAGTTGAACCTGTTGAACCTCGTGATTTTATGATTATGGCAATGTTACGTCCATTAGGGATTATGCCTGGTGTAAAATTTAATCCAACTGAAGAGCAAAAGCAAATTTTTGCCCAAGCAGCAATTGTTGGAGAAGCGATGGCCCGTGCCAATTCATACGAGAAACGTTTTGATGGTGCTCGAGTATGGGAAGGTAAATATTGGGAGAAATCATTATTTATAACAGATACTGATCAAGATCTAGATACACACACGCAGCTTGACGAAAGAGCGTCATGGTTTTACGAAGCCATTGGTGTAACCGATGGTATGATGGGTAAAATTGTTGGTGCCGGACAAGAGTATCTTGAAGCTCAAAAAGACTCGGATGGAGAATGGTTAGATGGTGGAAAAAATTACGTGTTAACAATTCCTGCTAATGCTCCAGTTGCACAGTTTTGGTCAGTAACAGTTTATGATAATGACGATCGCTGTTTGATTGATACTGATGAGCTACCTGATAAGTCATCAAGAATGGATCTTAAATTAAACGAAGATGGATCTGTAGATTTATATTTTGGCCCTGAGTCACCTGAAGGTGCTCCTGAAAGTAATTGGACTAAGACGGTTCCTGGAGAAGGATGGTTTACATATTTCCGTTTATATGCACCAACACAACCTTATTTTGATAAAGCCTGGGAATTGCCAGATATTAAAAAATTGAATTAGAGAATCGCAAAAAAAAGTATTCTCATATTATTATTATCGATCCTTCCATATACGATGGGGCAAGCTCAAGACGGCCAAAAAGTGCTGGATAGCATTTTGGTCAGACAACAGGACAGCATTGTTACTAAAAATGTCAGTTTTAATGGCTATCCCTATTTATTTTATACCCCGGAGACGCAACTGGCTTTCGGCGGAGGGGGTATCTTCTTGTTTTATACAAAAAGAAATGAAAAGTTAAGACCCTCCAAGATCGGTGTTGGGGCCCACTACACGACAAATAAGCAGTATAAATTCTCCATGAATACCAGTGTGTATTTCAATGATAACAACCTGGTGATCCAGACTCCGGTTTCCTTTGGGTATACATTAGATAAGTTCTGGGGCATAGGGAATAACACCCGGGATATAGGTAATGAAAGCTATTTCAGGGAAGATCTGAGTATCGAACTCGAAGTGCAGGTGCCACCCCTTTTATTCTTTGCCGACCGCACCGGCTTTATTCTGTCTTATCACAATACTAATATTGTGGATCCGGAAGAAAACAGTTTTTTAAATAATGAAGAAGTATTGGGTTTTGATGGGGGCGACTTGTTTGGTGCCGGAATAAATTTGATCTGGGACAGGCGTGATAATTTATTTTACCCTACCAAGGGGCACTATCAATACATAAAATTCCTGGTCTATCCGGAACCCAGTGATTTTGTATATACCAGTTTTGAATTGGATGTGCGCTATTACAAGAAACTATTTAAAGGCCAGGTTCTGGCCACAAACTTGTACTTGCATAGTGTGAGCAGCAATGCCCCCTTTTATAAATTGCCGGCACTGGGAGGACAAAACCGTATGCGGGGATATTTCAATGGGCGCTACCGCGATAGCAATTATTTTACGATGCAAATGGAATACCGCCAATATTTTTGGAAACGTATGGGATTTGTAGCCTTTGGAGGGTTTGGGGATGTAGGGAAAGAGTTGACCGATCTCAGCCTTAAACAATTAAAATATAGTTTTGGAGGCGGTTTGCGCTATTTATTCAACGAAAAAGAGAATGTAAACCTGCGTATGGATATCGGCATCGGACAGGATGGCAATACCGGAATATATTTTGGCATTGAGGAGTCATTTTGATAATGAAGAAAATTAATATTGACTAGATGGAATTAGAAATCGAATCCGTCGAAATTGAAATGTCGTTTGATGAGATAATTGCGGGTTTGGAGAGTTTGGAGAGTTTGGAGCAAGAACAATTACATGAGATACAATTGAAATAAGCTAAAAAATGAAACGGGTAATTTCCTTTATCAAAACAACTATCATTGGTGGATTGTTTTTTATTATCCCCATTGTATTGGTCATCTACATCTTTGGAAAGGTGATCGTCATTTTTAGAAAAGTAGTGGATCCAATTGCAGATACATTTTCCATTTCTCTTTTGGGAGGGGAAACTACGGCAAGAATTTTAGCCTTGATCCTGTTGATCCTGGTTTGTTTTATCGCTGGTTTATTGGCAAAGACTAACAGTGCGAAGCAGTTAAAAGAATGGGTAGAAGTGCATATTCTGAGTATGATACCGGGTTATAGTTTATTAAAAGGAATGAGTGAAACCGCGGCCGGATTGGAGACTCATAATTTAGAAGAGGTCGTATTGGTAGATATAGAAGAGGTTTGGCAAATTGGCTTTTTGATGGAACGGGTAGATGCAGATCTGAACGCCGTTTTTATTCCGGGAGCGCCAAATCCTATGTCCGGTGATGTCGTATTTGTAAAATGGGATCGATTAAAAAAATTAGATATAAAAGGGATAAATGCTATGAAGCTATCCAGAAAATTAGGCCTTGATTCAAAAATTTTTCTGGAGGGCAAAATGGATCGATCCATATTCAATAAAGAATCTTAAAATTAGTGAAATGAAAAAAACCATTATAGTTATCATGTTCTTGGGGTTGACAAATACCCTCTTAGGGCAAAATACGACGGGCGATTCAGATACATCCCCCGATTCTGATTGGAAAATTGCCCTGACGCCATATATCTGGTTTGCCGGGGCATCGGCAGATATCGGTTTCCGGGATCAGACCATTCCTGTCGAAGCTGACTTCAAGGATGTGCTCGAGAATTTAAAAATGGCATTTCTGATGCACGCAGAAGTCACTAATGGCCAATGGATCTTTATGGGTGATATTGTCTATATGAAAATTACAAAAGAAGGCAGCATTGATCTCCTTTCTTTGAACCCGGAACTCACCTTGAAACAGACTATTGGCGAATTGGCTGGTGGATATACTTTATTGAATTCAGATGATCGATTTTTTATAGATGGTTTCGCCGGGCTCAGGTATTTTGAAGTGGACAATGTCATTGAAACTACCAATCGGGAATTGTTGGACAGAACGATCAATACGACCGATCCGATCCTCGGATTACGCCTGCGAACTACATCGGAAAAATGGCAAGGAA
>JAOTYW010000251.1 GCA_029861705.1 Flavobacteriaceae bacterium | reverse complement strand
CACTTCTTCAAGCTGATCAGCGTGCTTTTCGATCAGCGGTTCAATGCGTACCCGCTTATCTTCCAGGAGGATATTTTCTGTAAAGGGAAATTCCATTTTCAATGCGATTATTAAGGGAGGGAATGCTTAGGTCAAAAATAATGGAATTAAGATGGATTTGTGCAGGCGGTAATTTTTTGAAAATGCCTTAAGCTGAATTTTTCTTTTTGGCATCGACCAGGGCTTTTAGGGAATCTGGATCCTGGGTACCGATCAGGAATCTGGCGCCACTGTGCAGTTCTATCGCCAGGCCTTTATTGCCGGCAATATTGAGTACAGTACCGTATCTGATCGAGAATCGCAGACCATAACCAACGAATTTATATTGGATGACTTCAGCATTTTTTACCTCATCCCAAAAAAACTTATGTTCAATAAACGGATATAAGCGAGCGCGGACCTCTTCACTATCTATTTCGGTGCGCAGCTCAAGTAACCAGAAGAAAAACAAGATCAACACATACATAAAGGAAAAAAAGATAACCCATGCATCAGGTAGAGGCTTGCTCCCAACAGGATTGCCCAGGATAATTTGCTCCATAAACACGTAGCCTGTTAAACAAGCTGTCGTAATTAGGACCAACCAGATCCACCATTGGGTGAAGCGCTGACGTTCTTTAAAAAGGAGGGTCATGGCTAGTGCGTCCTTTTAGTTTCAATCAAAAATACGTAATGCGGTAGAAAACCAACCAAGGCTTGCCAATTTATTCGATTAATTATAAAAACTATTTTCCCACTTTGATTGCCAAATATCCAAAATACAAGGTACTTCCCAGGACGACGCCAAAGACTATGGGGATAAAGTAAGCATTAAAGCCCGGCACATGTCCCATGGCCGTTTTCATAATTATATAGACCATGTAGGCAAAGAGGCAGGTAACGAAAAGTCTGATAAACTGCAACCATTGGATCATGATTAATCTATGGCCTTCAAAATTTGAGGATACGTTGTTCACTCCCGGCTTTTTACGCTTCCGAAGCGAATGTTCCAGGACGAATAGGGCGGCGTACATTGCGACGCCAATACAAACTACCCACCAGATAACGGATTTGCTCCCGAATTTATCGGGTGCACCATCAAAACCAAAGTGGCGCGGAATGGAATTCGGAAGGTCAGTATAATATAAAATGGGCATACCTACGAGAAAGACAAATGCAAAGATCCCGATGAGTTCCAGCAGCTTATCCATGCGTCCCATAGGCAAGGATGCGGGTGATTCTGTCATGCTTTGCCCCATTTTTGAGGGATTTTATATTACACAACTATGGTCAGCAATACAAAGTTAAGCCAGATAGCAATGGGATGAGTATAGGAGAACCATAGAGTTGGTATGGGAAAGGTTGGTTCTTGGTTTTTGGTTCATAGTTCTTGGTTCGTAGTTCTTGGCTTGTGCTGACTGTAGCGTCAGTGTTCTTGTTTCTTGTTTCTTGCTTCTTGCTTCTTAGAACGGGATGTCCAGCCGAGCCAGGTTAGGATTAAAGCAGGGATGATGATAGCTGCGATCAGCGGAAATCCAGTGAGCAGATCGGGACGCAGAAAAGACAGGCCTATCATCCCTAGTAGTACGAGCAGACCACCCCTGAATTCCCATTTCCAGGCCAGGATAAAGCCAATAATCGGACTTAATGGAAAGCAGATAAACGTCAGCACTTCTTTTGTAGACAGACTTTCAGCCGTTCCGCCCGAAAGCAGATCCATTACCAAAAAGAAAAGCACAATAGCAGCAATAGCACTACCCCATATCCGGGCCAGCCATCGCAATACATGTCTAATTTTTTCCGACTTCATAAATCTCCAATTCCAACTGTTAATTGTTTATTGCTAATTGTTCATTGAATCAGCTTCCGCACCAAACGATCACCTGCCAATGCGCCCCCTTATCTGAAAGTGAATAATAACATCCGGCTTCACCTCCTTCTGTGCCGTACTCCATCTCTGAAGTCCACTCCCCAGGGAAGTCAGGTAGCTCAGCGGCATAGATCTTTTCTACCCAGGTTTTTAGTTCTGCTTCCGGAATTTTTGGTAGTTGTATGGCCCAATTGACACCGCCGGCCTCAATGCATTGCTCTTTCTTAAAAACAATACCCCCTTTAAAATCCTGGGTAAATCCGCATTCATAGTCCGGGTCATAGTCATAAGTCTTAATCTCTTTTTTGCCAGATGTAGCCTTGTAATTTTCGGTAAAATAGAGATGCAAGACATCGCCATAAAAATCTCCCTGAGTAGCCAGGGTTTTTAATGCCTCCGAATCAGGGACTACGAGTTGGAACTCTTTTTTACAGCCCGATAGGAAGAAGATTAGAAGGCTAAAAAGTAAGAGTCTCTGCATACTGTGATCATTAGCTACTTAAAAGTAGGGAATAAATGCTATTTCGATGGCAATTCGGCTAAAGAAACAGGAATGCCAGCTTCGATATAATGCAGGCAGTTCTGTACCTGCTGTGTGGCGTTTTTCAGTGCAGCTTTGAGGGCGACTGTATCTTCACGAAAGTGCGACCAGCCTTCGGTATGGATGGGGATGGCCAATTTGGGTTTGAGGGTTTCCAGCATTTGTTGTACTCCTTTATTATCCATTGTATAACAGCCTTTTCCGGTTAAATAGGGGAATTGGACGCCGCCGGCATGGAGCAGGGCAAAGGTGATCTCGGGAAAACGAGCCTTTATTTCCCCGATGCCTTTGAAATAAATAGTATCGCCACTGATATAGAGGGTTTCTGGCTCACTACTATGTGTGATCATAAAGCCGATCACAGGCCCGGAAATAAATCCGGGCAACCAATGCGGGTGGTGCTTTGCCGGGGTAGCTGTAATAGTGAGGACAGCCCCAGAACGCAAGACAAGCTCATGGCTTTCCCAGGGGCGCATCCCAATCCCATTGGGAAATTTTCGTTCAATGTCCGGAGTAGAGAGTGTGGTAGGAACGGTGGCGGCAAAGGCCTTCCCTGATTCGTCAAAATTATCCTTGTGTTGTGGGTGACTCAATAAGACGATATCTACATCTTCTAGTTGCTCCTGGCTGATAGCCGGCGTTGAGGTCTTTTTGGAAAACGCCCCCCAGCCGTGATGGTAGCGCTTCCCGGGTTCATCCAGGACAGGATCTGTCAGGATCGTAAGCTCTTCGATCCGGATCAGGCAGCAGGCTGTATCAATATGAGTGATTATGGGATTCATTCTCCAAAAGGCTGAAGGATCACATTGCCTACTTTCTTTCCCTGGACTACATAGGTATAGGCCTGGGCAATTTCTTCCAGGGGATATGACCTGTCTAGCAGCGGCTTAAATTTTCCTTTTTCAATGAGCTCTTTTATTAGCAATACAGAGCGATGGCTATTGACAGGGAGCGGAAATTTTACCCGTTTACCACTTGCCAGGGGAGTGAATAGTGCAAGAAAGAGATTTTGCATGCCAGGACCTAGTTCAGAA
>JAOTYW010000250.1 GCA_029861705.1 Flavobacteriaceae bacterium | reverse complement strand
CCATTTCTGTTGTGGGTTTGATCTTAGTGAGCATCACTTCGTTAGGATCCGTTTCTGTCATCGCCTCTGGCAGTGCAGCCTGCATAGCCGTATAACCGCATACTGGAATAAAGGTGCTTACCAAACCAGCACCTGTTTTTAAACAGGCCTTAGCCGCCAGGATAACGGCCCCTATCTTCCCGTAGCTCCCCCCGATAACCATAATATGTCCAAAATCCCCTTTATGCGAGAATTTGGGTCGCCCTCTGTACCAGGGCATGATCTCAGGTTTTTCCATCAAGTGAAAATCAACGGCTGTAGTTTCCAGGTACTCTGCATCCAAACCAATATCGAGTAAATCCCACTCACGCACAAAAGGTCCGGTTTCCGGTAAGAAAAAAATCAGTTTTGGGGCTTGAAAGCTTAAGACAAAATTGCCCCTGATCACTGCATTTGGATCTTCTGCTGCCCGATCCATAAATAATCCCGAAGGCACATCGATAGAGACTATGAAAGCTCCATTTTTATTCAGGTAATCAATGATCTTCGCGACCCAGGAAGCTGGTGGCCGATTCAAACCAATTCCAAATATGGCATCGATAATAATATCGTCAGGATGAATCTCGGGCATTTCAGACCCTTCTTTAAGGAATTTTGGCCATAGCTTTCGCTCTTTCATCCTATCCAGGTTCAATAGGAAATCCTTGGAGCGTTTTTCGCTATAATTGATTACATAGACATCAAAATTGTATCCGTGCTCCCATAAATGCCTGGCCAGGGCAATACCGTCTCCTCCATTATTACCTATGCCGCAGAAAATATGGATCTTAACCTGTGCCCCCTGCATTCTGGAGTGAAGCCAATGGAACAATTGCATCGCAGCCCGTTCCATTAAAACATCACTGCTTATCTTCTGTTTCTTTATGGTGAACTTGTCGGCCTCGTATATCTGACTGCCTGAAAATATTTTCATCGATACGGCGGATTCGTAATTTAAAAGAACTCAATTAAGCCCTCCAGTTTGTTGTGGTAATCAAATGTACTACTTTTGATCCTCTAATAGAATACCTATTAAAATTAAGGAAGTAGGCTTTTGGCCTATTTTATTTTTAGGCTGTATTCATCGCAGGTATAGAATGGATTAGACTAAAGGTTATGGAAGATGTAAAGGTGCTCAAATTTGGGGGATCATCGGTAGCAGATGCCTCTGTTATCAAGCAGGTAAAGCAGATTATTTCGGGTACAAATTCCCGGTTTACTGCAGTCGTGGTATCGGCCATGGGTGGGGTTACAGACCTGCTTATTAAATCGGCTTTGGCAGCATCGGATGGAACACAAGCCTATAAAGACTTTCTCGCAGAAATAACCCATAAGCACCACAATGCTATAGAAGCGTTACTGGGAGAAGAGCAAGAAGCTACCAGGAATGAAATAGATCAGTTATTATCGCAACTAAAGACCCTGCTCGAAGGGGCAACTCTCACGGGGGAGATGACACCCAGACTTTTGGATAAGATCATCAGTCATGGGGAATTGATGAGTGCAACCCAGATCAATGCCTTCCTTGCGAAGGAAGGTCTGCCTTCCTCCTTCAAAGATTCTCGTGAACTGATATGTACGAATGAAGCCTTCGGGAGCGCCCATGTATACCGCAATACCACCTATGAAAAATGTGAAAATTTTGTCAAGCAGTATGATTCAGGGATCTTTGTTTTTCCAGGCTTTATAGGCGCAACGGAAAGAGGGGAAACCACAACCTTGGGTCGAGGTGGATCCGATTTTACGGCTGCCTTACTCGCTGCGGGATTTGACGCCTCGGAATTGCAAATATGGACAGACGTGAGTGGAATGTTTACAGCGCACCCAAAATTGGTCAGACAGGCAAGGGCTATCCCACGTCTTTCCTATGAAGAAGCGATGGAACTTTCACATTTCGGGGCCAAAGTACTATATCCCCCCACCATACAACCAGTTCTGGATAAGCGCATTCCAATCCGAATAAAAAACACATTTCAACCTGAAGATGATGGCACGCTTATCACAGCCAATATCGGCGACAATGGAAAAACCGTCCGAGGAATAAGTTATATCCCCGATATCAGTTTACTTTCTTTGGAAGGACCCGGTATGATTGGTATCCCCGGTATCTCCAAACGCTTTTTTGAGGTCCTGTCGCATGCCGGGATCAACATTGTATTAATCACACAGGCATCCTCAGAACATTCCATTTGTGTAGGTGTCAATGCAGCAGATGCCCATCGGGCAGAAAAAGAGACCAATGAAGCATTTGAATTTGAGATCGGGCGGAAGCAGGTCAAGCCTGTCAGCGTTGAAACTAATCTCGCCATCATTGCTTTAGTGGGAGATCAAATGAAAAGCCACCAGGGACTAAGTGGCAAAATGTTCAGCACCCTGGGGCGGAACAATGTCAATATTCGCGCTATAGCACAAGGTGCATCAGAACGCAATATCTCCGCTGTTATAGACCAGGATGATGTAAAAAAGGCCTTAAACACCCTCCATGAGACATTTTTCGAAGTTCAGACACGACAGATAAACCTCTTTGTTATAGGCGTGGGCAATGTAGGGCATAAACTCCTGGACCAGCTTCAACATCAGGAACAGTATTTAAAAGATCAGTTAAAAATACGGATCCGACTTATAGGAATATCAAATTCCAGAACGATGCTGTTTAATGAAGAGGGGGTTGATCTCAGTAATTGGGATACTTCATTGGCCAACGGCGTCAAAGCTAATCTTGAAGAATTCTTCCTATCTACCCGTAAACTCAATCTGAGAAATAGCATCCTGGTAGACAATACAGCCAGCTCAGACCTGGCAGCAATGTATTCAAATTATTTAAAAGAAAATATTGCCGTCGTTACATGCAATAAGATCGCTTGTTCTTCTTCTATGGATCTCTATCGAGAATTAAAAGCGCTGTCCCGGGAATTCGATGCACCTTTTTTGTTCGAAACCAATGTTGGCGCCGGACTTCCCATCATTGATACTCTAAAAAATCTAATTGTCAGCGGGGATAAGGTGATCCGGATCGAAGCAGTACTCTCCGGAAGTCTCAATTTTATTTTTAATCATTACGATGATCAAACTAACTTCCACGATATTGTAAAACGCGCCTATGATGAAGGTTTTACGGAGCCGGATCCACGAATCGATCTTAGTGGTACGGATGTCATGCGAAAAATCTTAATCCTGGCTCGTGAAAGCGGTATGGAAATGGAAATGACGGACATCACCAATTTAGGATTTCTCCCTCAAAAATGTGTTGAAGCAACAAGCGTTGAATCTTTTTATGACGCATTGAAAGAAGAAGAATCACATTTTCAAAATCTCCTTCAAGACGCTGTAAAAGAAGGTAGTTCGTTAAAATATGTAGCCCAACTTGCCGATGGCAAAGCAGAAGTTGGACTTCAAAAAATACCTCCCGGACATGAATTTGAAGGTTTAAAAGGCAGTGACAATGTAGTC
>JAOTYW010000249.1 GCA_029861705.1 Flavobacteriaceae bacterium | reverse complement strand
ATCAGTGTCTGAACTAACGCCATCCATTGTCATTCTAAGTTGATACGTGCCCGGCCCTATTCTGGAACCTGCATAGCTGCCATAGACAAAAACTTTTTCTACAGCGGGCAGGGCATCGCGCCTGAAATCCCATGTAAACCTGTTAAATCCTTTTTTTGCTGGTAAAACCGCAGGTTTAGAAGGACCCCCCGGCCAGGATCTAAAATCTTTCACCTTCTTGTTGGTGTATGTCCGGATTATTTCTCCATTAGATAGTACTTCCAACTTAAGGTCCAAACTGTCTGACTCCTTATCGATATAATAATCAAGCGTTACTCCTTGTTTTGGATTCTGACCGAGTCCGGGAATAGGTCTGTCTGCACTTCCTCCAAAAAGTAAATACGTGTCTTTAGGTTTTACGAGCGTAAAAGGCATAGTGCCTTGCTGAATTGACTGGAGGCTTGAGACATCGTCTAATATCCAAAAAGAACGCCCTGCCGTAGCCACGACCAGATCATTATCCTGAATGGTAAGATCATTAATGGCGACTACGGGAAGATTCAATTGAAAGGTTTGCCAGTTTTGCCCGTCGTCAAATGAGATATACAGTCCGGTTTCTGTTCCGGCATAAAGCAAGCCTTTTCGTTTTTGATCTTCACGAACCACTCGGATGAAAGTATGTGGATCGGTAAATCCATTCGTGATTTTAGTCCAGCTAAGTCCATAATTATTGGTCTTGTAGATATAAGGAGACAGATCCTGGAATTTATAACGCATGACAGCGATATACGCTGTAGCCGGATCATGAGGCGATACTTCAATGCTGTTAATGATCCCTTCCGCTAAACCGGCTGGCGTGACATTGTTCCAGTTAGCGCCACCATCTTTTGTAAGATGGACCAAACCATCATCTGTACCGGCCCAAAGAACACCTTTTTCATGCAGAGACTCTACCAGGTACATAATGGTATTGTAATTTTCTCCACCTGCGGCTTCATTGGTATAAGGCCCACCACCGGGGCCTTGTTTCTCCTTGTCATTTCTGGTTAGGTCAGGGCTGACCGGAGTCCAGCTTTGACCCTCATCTACGGTCCTGAATACAACATTCCCTGCGTGGTAAATAGTATTCCTGTCATGGGGAGAACTGATAATAGGCGCATTCCAGTTATAGCGGTATTTAAATTCCGAGGGAACATTTCCCAGGGCCAATTCGGGATATTCTTTAATGGACTTACCTGCATTGGATTTGGCTACCCATTTTTCGATGATCCCCTGGTAGCAGCCGCCATAGATCTTTTCCGGATTGTCAGGATCAAATGCCAGGTAGGCACTTTCACACCCGGCAACGGAATGCCAGTCTTTCCAATCAATGCCAAAATCATTGGTCCGGCTGGCGATGGATATGGCAGAATTATCTTGCTGGCCCCCATAGACATTATAAGGGACTAAATTGTCTGTAATAACCCGATAGAATTGAGCAGTGGGTTGATTCTGTTGAGTGCTCCAGCTCTTCCCGGCATTGTTAGAGACATTGGCACCCCCATCGTTGGAGTTGATCATAATGCGATTATTCTCCGGATGGATCCACAGGTGATGATTGTCCCCGTGTGGTGTAGATAAATTGCTAAAAGATTTTCCGCCATCTATTGATTTCATCACCGGGGCATTGAGCACATAGACGATATTTTGATCCTGCGGATCTGCAAATATCTCCATGTAGTACCAGGAGCGGGCTACGTTGACTCTATTCTTGTTGATTTGCTGCCATTTCTTCCCGGCATCATCTGAGCGATAGACCCCGGCTTTAGTATCTTCTGCCTCAATTACGGCGAAAACGCGTTCGGGGTTGGCACGAGAAACGGAGATTCCTGCTTTGCCAAATTCATCAGGCAAGCCTGTTTTCATCTTGTCCCAGCTATTACCTCCATCAGTAGATTTATAGAGACCTGAGTTTTTGCCGCCGGATTCCATTGTCCATGGATAGCGCTTGTGTTCCCACATAGCCGCATATAAGATGCGGGGGTTATTCATATCCATACTAAGTGAAGATGCACCAGTTGTATCATTTATAAATAACACCTTTTCCCAGGATGCACCGCCATCTACAGAACGATAGATGCCTCGGTCTGCTGTTTCGCCATATTGGGCACCCTGTGCTGCAACAAACAGGATGTCGGGATTGCTCGGATGGATGATGACATCAGAGATATGTCGTGTAAAATCCAGCCCAATATGTTTCCAGGTTTTTCCGGCATCTGTGGATTTATAGATACCATCTCCCTGTGATGTCATAACACCTCTTGCTGCGTGCTCGCCCATGCCGGCTATAACGATATTAGGATCGCTTTCGGAAACCGCAATGGCACCGACTGTTCCGGTTTTAAGGAAACCATCTGAGATATTTTTCCAGGTGATCCCGTCATCTGTCGTCTTCCAAATACCACTACCGGTGCCTCCCATATAATATGTCATAGGCTGTTTTACCACGCCGCTTGAAGCGACACTTCGGCCTCCCCTAAACGGACCGATGTTTCGCCATTTCAATCCGTGAAACAGAGAATCTTCAATTTGAATGATGGGTTCAGCTGCCTTCTTTTTTCTGCGTTGGGATTGCAGATTAACAGGAAGTAAAAAAAGGCCGATTGCTAGTAGTAAAAGGAGTCTCATAGGTGAAATTAAAATTTGTCGCTTCGTTTTTTCTAAAGATACAAATTGCGCATCTCTTATCTAAATATCAGATAATCAGCGTAAAATAAGTATACAAATGATTACAACCATTTGCAAACGAAAATAAATAGTTCCTAACCGAATCTGATCACAGGGCCAACTTATGTTTGCAGTGTCAGATGATAATGTCTGATAGTATTAACTGTTTAACCATAAAAATTAGTAAAATGAACGCGATTAAAAACAAAGTACAGTTGATTGGTAATTTAGGACAAGATCCGGAGATCGTAACTCTTGAAAACGGAAGTAAGTTGGCTAAATTTTCTATAGCCACGAATGAAAGTTACAAGAACAGGGAAGGTGAAAAAGTGACCGAAACCCAATGGCATAATGTTGTTGCCTGGGGGAAAACAGCAGAGATCGTTGAGAACTACCTGGCAAAGGGTAAGGAAGTGGCAGTAGAAGGTAAGCTTATGCACCGCTCCTATGAAACCAAGGAAGGCGAGAAGCGTTATGTGACCGAAGTTCGATGTAATGAATTGTTAATGCTAGGGAAAGCGTAAGTAAAAAAAACCCGCCATTTGGCGGGGTTTTTTTATGCTACTTGTTTAAAAAGATCGAGGCACGGACAGCGTTTACAACGTTTGTTCTGTGCCTTTTTGTATTTCTTACAACACTCTTCTTTATATCCTTTTTTGAGTACTTCGGAGCGGTACTTCTTTTGATGGGACAACAGGATCTGTATGATCTCACTCTTCTCGCCCGAAACTTTCCGTTTTTTACCCATCAAAACTATTTACAGCTAAAAATACTTATTTCGATTGAATCTAAATAAG
>JAOTYW010000059.1 GCA_029861705.1 Flavobacteriaceae bacterium | reverse complement strand
GAAAATTAAAGGCGCTTACCGGATTATCGTCCTCGGAATTTGTTCGTTCGCAACGGTTAAAACTGGCTACCCAGATATTGAGCCAATCGGATATAAATATTTCCGAAGTAGGCTATAGCGTAGGTTTTAATGACCACGCCTATTTTACCAAATGTTTTAGGGAAACCTATAATTGTACCCCATCTGAATTTGCCAAAAAGGTCTAATTACTCCCAGTAATACCAACATTTATAGGTCTTTCCGGGGGATGTTACATAAGTTATAGTACTTGTTACATACCTCATACTACTTCCAAAAACACCTTGTTAGATTCGTAAATGAATGAAGACTTGATTAACAAGTCCTATAGTTCACCCATTGAATGAAGAAAAAGCAATTTCGCTTGGGCGGCACCTTGAAGCGTCTGCCTAAGAAACAGATCTACTTGAATGTAAATCATCTGGATAATGGGGCTTATGTGCTCAAAATTATCCATAAGAACAAGCTTATTAAAAAAACAACCTTCTATAAAAACAAGGAATAAACAATTGTCAAAATAAAGGACTTATGAAAAGCAAAAATTTAATTCCACTTTTAGCTGCTCTCGGTTTTTTCACATTGGCTAACGGCCAGAAAAATCCGGGAGAAACAAAAGACGGAAATATTAACTTATTAGATGCACAAGCCCAGGTACTGGGGGGTATGTTTGGCGATTCTCTCGGGCCTATCAAAGCTACGGGTTACCTGGATTTTCTGGCAAAGAGCGACATCCCCCAATCGGATAAAGAAAAGTTAGCAGAGTATTATATGATGTATTCCAAAACACTGGATGCCAAGGGTAAGGATTCTTTGAACGCCGTCATGATCAAAGAATTAGAAATAGCGGGTAAAAAAAAGGATACCATAAAATAGACTTTTGAGGTCTTAATAATTCCATTAATAAAATTATCATGAAAAAAATAGCAGGAACTCTTCTAATAGTAGCAACCCTTATCTCTTGTGGGGACACAAAAACTAAGGCAGCAGAAAATCAACCGCAAGAAAGATCGGCGATTGAAAATACAAGTGAAGTCATGGCCAGCGCTGACTATAGTACCCTATTAACTGAATATTCCTGTGATATGGATATAGACGAATTGGCCGGTGTATTAGGTGTGTCAGCGTCTGATTTGAGTCTTCCGGATCAAGCCAGCCCAAATGGGTGCACTTTTGAATTAAAGGGCTATGGTGAAAATCCTATAGGAGGTCAAACCCGACTCTATTGGAATACCAGTAAAAATTCAAAAGAGGGGAACAAGAAGGAAATAGCTACCTATTTAAAAAACCAGGAGGAAATGCCGGAAAACATTAGTATGGGCATGGGCATAGAACTAGCCGAAACTAAGGATTGCTATATAGCGTTTCAACCGGCACATGGCAGGGTCATCATTTTAAACGAAAACTATGACAATATGTTCTTATTAAGCTATGGCACACCAAGAACGCTTAAAACACGAACAGAAGAACAGCACAACGAGCTTAGGGGCAAAATGACCCAGTTAGCTAATTATTTATTGAAGAAACATAAAAAATAGAAGTCATGAAAAGATATATTGCTTTTGTTAGGAGTGCACTTCCTATAGCTTTTCTATTTGTCTTTTGTTTTACTAATGCTCAACAAAAGGAAATTGAAATTCCTGAATTAGATCAAGATAAGAATACCTATATCCTTGAATTCTCAGATGATCCCAAATACGAGAACGTAATATCAGCTTATATGGAAGGTGAAACTGAGAGGGATAGTCTAAGATTTCGTACTAAAGGAACTACTTTTCCTCAACGAGTAGTAGTTACCGTTATTACTGAAGATAAGGAAAATGATATCCACGTTAATATTGTAAAAAAGCATTGGGAAGATTTTAGACGGGGAGGAGCAACAAATAACGGGCTTTATCAAGAAACCTTCGATACAGTGGGTGAATTTGGTATTATTATTTCCAGTGACAAACCTGATGTTCCTTTTATGATCGCTGTTTGGACATCCGGCGAAATTATTCCCAAAACCACTTCGTTATTTTATCCTATTGGAAATCGTAATTCAGCTGCAACTAATGTCTCTCTTGTATCCGAAGACATGAGTATGGCAGGTGAAGGAAAAGGCAAATCCAATATACTCATGTACCTACTTATTGGTGTTTTAATAGTAATTGCAGTTCTACTTCTATTTATTCTATTAAAGAAAAGAAATAAGGCAACACTTTTATTTATTATACTGTTCTTTACATATACTTCTATTTACGCCAAAGCATGGAATTCTACTCATACCGGATTCACACAAGCCGGTGTAGCCGCTAATATTGATTGGGCTAAAGTTGAGGAGATGCTAGGGCAATTACAAGACGTCCAATCATTTGCTGAAGCGCTAGAAGACTGGCTAAGTCCGGATGACCAAAACGATCTACCGGAGATGGACCCGGCGGAACAGCCACAATTACCTTCTTCCTGTATACAATCCTATCGAGGACATGATAATCCCGGTTCCGGCGATGGCGGTCCTAGTGGCGGAAGTTCGCAACAACCTGGATCCAATTTTGATGGTTTCGAAGGGGAGGACACTTCTAAAGAAACAACAAGTAATGAGACAGGTAGTGATTTCAATTCAAACAGCAGTTCCAATGATACAAGTTTCACCCCAATGAATACTGCAGGTGAAGCATTTGATCCATCAAAACCACCAAATCCCAATCCCGGTTCTAAGTCCCCATCAGATGAAGGAACCAGTTATCAATTACCTAGATATGATGAAAATGGAGACTTAATTGATTCAGGTGATTTTCCTAATGCTCCAAGTCGAATAAGTATGTCAGGTAAAGAACGAACAACCAACCCCTATCTAGGAAATGGTGATTCAGAATCGAAACCCATTTATGATCGCTATGGGCATTTGAAAAATCCGGATGAATTTCCAGATGCTCCTGAAAAAATTGACGTTACTACAGGTTTTCCACCAATGATACCAGTATTAGATGGCCAGGAACAGCAAGGATCTAGTTCGGTTAAACAACCGTTGTATGACAAGTATGGCAATCTTTTGGATGCTGGTGATTATCCCAATGCCCCTTTAAAAGTTGATCCTGATAGTATTGATTTAGCCAATCAAAATAATCCTTTCACTGGAGATGTTTCTGATCAATCTCGTAATTCCAATGAACCAAAAGATCCAGGGGGGGAAAGTAGTAGCGGGAACCAAATTGGGAATAGTAGTGGCTCAACTATGAGTACTTCAAGTAGTGCAAGTAGTGCAAACAACTCGTCTGGCAACAATAATTCTGGCCCTGGTTATGGGGGTGGGCCGGGATCATCTCAAGAAAATTCAAAAGGTACAGAATCAGGGCCTGGAAGTGGAAACCCTGGGCCTGGAAGTAAATCTGGAAGAATTGGACCCCCTCCGCCTGGAAGTGGGAATGGTTCGAATTCCGATAACCGTGAAGGATGCGAATGTCTTAAGAATGCTTATGAACGATTAGAAGACAGAAGAATAAGATTTGAAAAACTTCGGATTATTACCGAACGTATGGAACGACAAGTTGGATTCGGACTATCATTTGGTGATAATATAGCTGGAATTCATGGTGCTTTGGGTGTAATTTGGCAGCAGCAACGCATCCAAGTTCTCAAAAGTCTACAATCATATGACAGGACCTATGCAAGGAAATATCGGGAAATGGTTGCAGATCTCTACGAGATTTTACTTGAAATAGATCGTTGTGAGGCCATGTTAGGGTATGATGACTGGTATAATCATTCAGGGTTCATCTACTACACTTATATGAAAGACAGATACAAACGAGTAAAAACCATATAATGCTAAAATACAGATTCTTACTGCCATTAATTTTTTTACTTGTTTTTTCTTGCAAAAACGATGCAAAAAAGGAAAGTAAGGGGCTTTCTGAGGAAACCGAAGTATCGGTATCCGAAAATACAGATGAGGGAGAACCTGAGATCGATATGGGCGACTTAATGAATGTCATGGGTGATATCATGACCGGGGGAGGCGACCAGGATTCAACTGAGCAAGGTTTATTTAAAGCCGGTGGGAAACTCAATATTGAGTATTTAAAAAGCGAAGAAGGGAGGTCTTTGCGCAAGACATTTGCAGAGATCGCGGAAGTCACAGAAGAAGAGGTAGACCTTTCATTAACCCTCATACCGGATAATAATATTGTCAGTGTTAAACATGCTGAGGTAATAGAGGAAAATCTTTCTAACCCTGAGGTAGAGGCGTATGTTCAAAGCGGAAGGGCATCTCAGAATTTTTTGGATCTGATCGAAGAGAGTCGGGTCGATGCCAAAAAACGGACATCCAACTTTAAAGAAAGGGCTCAAAAAGCAAAGGAAAAGTTTTACAAGGACAATCCCTCCTGGTTTGCTCTGGATGAAACAACAGAGGATACCTTTATTGATTCCCGGAAAGAGATGGTCTATTTACCCCTGGGGAATTTATCATTTGCAGATTCAATAGTTTCATTTCAGCCAGGTAGGCCGGAAGGACGCACCCCGGAAAAAGGGCTGGGACCCGCTCAAGGTGATGCGAATGCCAGAACGGATTGCGCCGTTTTAGGAATTGAAGGCATCCTTACGATCTTCTTTAAGGACAACGCCATTTTAGATGTTAATGGACCTGATATCTATGTATTTGAAATTGGGAAAATAGAACCCACCAATCTGGAAATTTCTAAGAACGGGCAGGATTGGATCAATGTTGGCAAAATAGAAGGAGGTACCGCCTTTATTGATATTAAAGATTATGTGAAACCGGGTGAAACCTTTAACTATGTACGCTTTACAGATCTGGATACTCAAAGTGGACAACCGGGCGCAGATATTGATGCTGTTGCAGCCATTGGGGGCGCCTTGCGATTGAATCTGGATAGTGCTGTCCTTTTTGAGACTGGTAAATATCAGCTAAAAGAAGAAGGTATTGCAGCGATTAAAGATTTAGCCGAGCAGATGAAAAACTTGCAAAAGGGGACTATCACCGTTGAAGGCCATACAGATGATACGGGAGGTGATGAAGCCAATAAAACATTATCGCAAAAAAGGGCTGCGAGTGTTGCCGCAGAATTGAAAAAGGCCATTGATAATCCAAAATTCAAATGGAAGGAAATGGGATATGGGGAAAGCAGGCCCCTAGTGGCTAACGATAGTGATGAAAACCGTCAAAAAAACCGGCGGGTGGAGATCTTAGTTACGCCATATTAAAGTATTAAACACCAGCTTCCTCCTTGCTAAAATGCGCATGAAATAAATTCCCGAAATGTTTCAGGAGTTTTTGCTTTACTTCCCCCATGGGGATATCTGAATTCCCCAGTTCTGCGCTTAAGGATGTAACCGCCTTGCCTTTGATACCGCAGGGGATCATCAGGTCAAAGTAGCCCAGGTTCGTATTCACATTCAGCGCAAAGCCGTGCATGGTAACCCAGCGGCTGGCACGTACGCCCATAGCGCAGATCTTTCGCGCAAAAGGAGTACCAACATCTAACCAGACCCCTGTTTCGCCTTCGGAGCGTTCGCCCTGCAAGCCATACTCGGCCAGGGTGAGGATCACCATTTCTTCTAAAAAACGCAAGTATTTATGAATGTCCGTAAAGAAATTATCGAGGTCGAGGATTGGATAACCTACGATCTGTCCGGGGCCATGGTAGGTAATATCACCGCCGCGGTTGATCTTATAAAAAGTAGCTCCGCGCTTTTCCAGCTCTTTTTCATCTACAAGCAGATTGCCGTAATCCCCGCTTTTTCCCAACGTATAGACATGCGGATGTTCTACAAACAGCAAATGATTGGGCGTCTCTAAACCGGCGTCTTCTCTCCGGTTCCTGATCTTGATATCAATGACCTCCCTGAAAAGTCGCTCCTGGTAATCCCAGGTCTCCTTATAATCCTTTAGCCCAAGGTCCTGTATGCCAACTTTTTTGTTCACCGTTCAAATACTACCTTAATATTAAAAATATCCGGATTGTTGTTCAGCTGCATCATATTGGCCTCTACTTCCACCCCTTTGAAATCGGCATGTATTTTTGCATTCGGGTTGTCTACAGACTTGATCTTGTACGGAAATTTATAGACCTGCCGCATAATGATCGCGTCGGCAAAAGCGTCGCCCTCTGAAGTACTATCCTTTTCTTTTATTAGCTTCTCCCGTGCTTCTGTCGTGATGATCCGCGAAAAGCCTTTTGCAGAAAACTTGGTTTTATAAGAATTGGCCGTCCCAAACAAGTCATCTGTCGGGTCGCTTCCGGTTTCTCCTTGAGTGCTGTCATTCTGTGCGCCCCCAAATCCCATATCACTCAATTCCTTGATATTCGCCGCTTTGACGGCTTCAGAGAAATTATCAATATCCTCCAGGGACGTAAATGCATAACTCATTCGCATATCAAACTTTTGCAAGGAGTCATTCATATTCATTGTAAAAGTCATTGGCCGCAATAATTCTAATCGCTCTTGTTCTTCTTCTGACAATTGGGAAATACTGTCTTTCTTCTCATCCAAAAAGCTGGCAAAGGTGATCACCGTATCTACTACTTGCTTTGTGGAATCTGTGTCGCCTCCCATTCCCATCAGCTGATCCATATTAAAGGCCATGCTGTATTCTCCACTGCCGTCTTTATCAAAAACAAATTGTTCCTGAATGACGCAGCCTGTAAAAAATAAGAATGTGATCAGGTATGCAAAAAGCTTCTTCATATCATAGAATTAGAAGCCCAAAGATACGACACCTAATTGGTATTATTAAGGATAACCAAGGCAGCTATTACCCCGGGTACCCACCCGCAGAGTGTGAGTAATAATACAATAAGGAATGATCCGCAACCTTTGCCTATAACGGACAGAGGCGGAAATATTATGGCTAAAATAACTCTCCAAAAGCTCATGATGTAGGTTTTTTTGACTGTGTCCGCCGAAAGGCTGACCTCAAGGCGGAATTGATGTATCTATAGGTCGGCATATTGTTGAAAATGTTACATCTCAAAACAAAAAGACCCTTTTAATTAAAAGGGTCTTTCTGCTAGAATGCCAGATTTAATTAACTATTGGTCGATGCGTTTCTCAGGTCTTCCTCTCGATATAATAGATAGTTCTTCAGCTGTCCTCAAAACCATTAAAAATAACTCATCAAAATAACCTTCTAATAGGTTGTTAATCGATGATTTTTGTCATTGCCCAAAAGTATTTAGTCCCATAATAATAAAGTCCTAGCACCCTTATTTCAAAACAACGGATAGATTGCGTAATATTGGATTATAAAACATCATGCGAGCCTTATTTTTAATACTACTTTGTGCAGCGATACAAAACCTCAATGCCCAGTTATATAACCAGGAATATTTTGGGGAAGATGGATCTCAGTTCCTTTTAGGGTCCATCAAGAAAAATAGACTTACCGAGGGCCACTATGGCCAATGGTTTAATCCACAGTTTTCAGCCTATCAGGTAGATCAGGAAGCCCTGGCCCTAATAGAAAAATCCATAGAGGACTATGATCTCCTCCTTTTCCTGGGCACATGGTGCGCTGATAGCCAGCGGGAGGTTCCCGGAATATTTAAGATCCTGGAAGAGGCAGGATATCCTACCGATCTGGTTGAGATCTATGCTGTGGATGAGCGTACAGAATTCCGAAAAACCACCCCGGGTGGGGAAGCAAAGGCCAGAAACATTGTCCGTGTACCAACCTTGATCTTTATAAAAGATGGAAAGGAAGTGAACCGGATCATTGAGCTACCTGTGCAAACATTAGAGAAAGATATGATTGCTATAATGAACCGTCAAGACTACAGGCCCTACTATGCAGACGAGCAACTCCCGGATTGAGTGTTTGCCCTAAAAGTGTACTTTTGCACATTATTTGCAGCCTATGCAGCTATCCGAACAAGAACAAATTCGCAGAGAAAAACTAGGGAAACTAAGGGAACTTGGCATTGATCCCTATCCGGCACCCCTGTACCCGGTTAATACGCTTTCTTCAGATGTAAAACAGAATTTTGAAGAAGGGAAAGCCGTTGTGATGGCAGGCCGACTCATGTCGAGACGTATCCAGGGGAAAGCTTCCTTTGCTGAACTCCAGGATTCGGAAGGCCGTATCCAGGTCTATTTTAACCGGGATGAGATCTGTCCCGGTGAAGACAAGACGCTGTACAATGAGGTCTATAAAAAACTGCTCGATATTGGTGATATCATCGGCATAGAAGGGACCTTGTTCACTACACAGGTAGGAGAACAAACCGTCATGGTCAAAAACTTTACGGTTTTAAGTAAATCGCTTAGACCCTTGCCCTTGCCAAAAACCGATGCAGATGGCAAACTATATGATGAATTCAACGATCCGGAACAACGCTACAGGCAGCGCTATGTGGACCTGGTTGTCAATCCCAGGGTCAAGGATACCTTTATCAAACGAACACGAATTACGACGAGCATACGGGAATTCCTGAATGAAAAAGGATACCTGGAAGTGGAAACGCCTATTCTTCAACCCATACCGGGAGGCGCGGCGGCACGTCCGTTTAAAACCCACCATAATAGCCTGGATATCCCCCTGTATTTGCGGATTGCTAACGAGTTGTATTTAAAGCGACTCATTGTTGGGGGTTTTGATGGTGTTTATGAATTTTCCAAAGATTTCAGGAATGAA
Source organism: Flavobacteriaceae bacterium (assembly GCA_029861705.1). Taxonomy (GTDB): domain Bacteria; phylum Bacteroidota; class Bacteroidia; order Flavobacteriales; family Flavobacteriaceae; genus HDS-28. Next base: position 4,346 of record JAOTYW010000059.1, on the reverse strand, counting down.
GGGATGGACCGGACACACAATCCGGAATTCACGATCATGGAGTTGTATGTAGCCTACAAAGACTACAACTGGATGATGGAAACTACTGAGCAATTGCTGGAAAAAGTGGCCAAAGACGCTACTGGTAATACGAAGGTATCGTTTGATGGTAAGGAGATCGACTTTAAAGCGCCCTACCCCCGCGTATCTATTTTGGAGGCGATCAAAGAGCATACCGGACATGATGTAAAAGGATTGGATGAGGCCGGTTTACGCGCGGTGGCCAAGCAGTTAAATGTAGAAGTAGATGACACAATGGGTGTCGGTAAATTGATCGATTATATTTTTGGAGAATGCTGTGAGCCGCATTATCTGCAACCCACTTTTATTATAGATTACCCTGTGGAAATGAGTCCGCTTACCAAGGTCCACAGATCGGAACCGGGTTTAACAGAACGCTTTGAACTCCTGATCAACGGCCAGGAGATTGCCAATGCCTATTCTGAACTAAACGATCCGATCGATCAGCGGGAGCGCTTTGAAGAGCAGCTGAAATTATCTGAGAAGGGAGATGACGAAGCCATGTTTATCGACCAGGATTTTATACGCTCCCTGGAATATGGGATGCCACCGACATCTGGTATAGGAATCGGTGTAGATCGACTGGTAATGTTGCTGACCGATAATACCTCTATTCAGGAAGTTTTGTTCTTTCCACAAATGCGTCCGGAAAAGAAGGCAGTGGAATTAAAAGACAATGAAAAAACCATCCTTGACCTATTGAAAAAAGAGAGTCCGATAGCCCTCTCCCAACTCAAAGAAGCAGCAGGCCTGAGCAATAAGGCCTGGGACAAGGGAATAAAAGGTTTGGGCAAACTTGGCCTGGCCAAGGTGGTAAAAGAAGGGGAGGCCCTTCTTTGTTATCTCCAGGATTAATCCTAAAATTTTACATTCCATTTTTAATCTTTAGCTTAGACCTTAAATCAAAGTGATGGGTCTGGAACGTAAATTTGGCTTGTTATTAGGGCCATTGGCTTTCCTTTTGATATTTCTGATGCCCGACCTGATGCCTGGCAAGGAAATGGCTAATCCCGTCATTGCGGTCGCATCCTGGATGGTGATCTGGTGGATCACTGAAACCGTCTCCATTTCGGTTACAGCATTGCTACCTTTATTACTCTTTCCGCTTTTGAAAGTCATGCCCATGGCCGAAGTAGGGGCTAATTACGGGAGCCCTATTGTCTTTTTATTCTTTGGTGGCTTTATCCTGGCCCTGGCCCTGGAAAAGGTAAACCTGCATAAACGCATAGCACTTACCATAATTAAGATCACCGGTACCACGCCGAATAAGGTGGTGCTCGGCTTTATGATCGCAACAGCTTCTTTAAGTATGTGGATCAGCAATACGGCCAGCACAGTAGTCATGCTGCCTATTGCCTTGTCCGTGATCTCCTTATTGATCGACGATGCAGATGGTTTTACAAAAGGCGACAAGAATTTTGCCTTATCGGTTATGTTGGGAATCGCATTTTCTGCCAATGCCGGGGGCATAGCGACAGTCATAGGTACACCGCCTAATTCCGTTATGATCGGATTGTTGGAAAATGAATATAATATTGAAATCTCCTTTTTAAAATGGATGACATTGGGCTTGCCCTTTTCCATTTTATTAGTTGGCATCTGTTATTTGGTATTAGTCAAGTGGATGTTCCCTAATAACCAATTGCAATTTCAGGCATCGAAAGAAGTGATCCGGGGCGAACTGAAAAAACTGGGGCCTACGACAGGGAAGGAAAAAATGGTGCTGGCGATCTTCGGGGTTATCGTCTTCCTTTGGATCTTTCGGACAGTGATCAATGAGATCTTGCCGGGTTTGAAACTGACCGATACGATCATAAGTATGCTGGGTGCAATAGCTTTGTTCTCCCTCCCCTATAATTTTAGAAAAGGTGACTTTATAATCACCTGGAGGGATACCAAGCGACTGGCCTGGGGTATCCTGATCCTTTTCGGCGGTGGATTGGCCCTTGCCCGGGGAATGTCAGTCAGTGGTATCGTTGATGTAGTTGCTTCCGCAATCGCCGGGGCTGAATTATCTGTTCTGATCACTGCTTCACTCCTAATAATACTAATGCTTTTTATGACGGAATTGATGAGCAATGTGGCCCTGGTAGCCGTCCTGGCGCCTGTTGTAGCCGGTATTGCCATAGGCCTGGATATCCCAATCCTCTATCTCTTAATTCCGGTCACAATGGCCAGCAGTTGTGCCTTTATGCTGCCTATGGCCACACCCCCAAACGCCATTGTCTTTGCCAGTGGTTATATAAAAGTGCATCAAATGGCCCGTGTTGGCATTATATTAAACCTGATTTCTGTGGGTTTGTTGATTTTAGTATTTCAATTCGTAGTGCCTGTATTGTTCAAATAGACCCCGCCATCCCGAAGTGTGGGAAAAAACAGGGTCATCACGTATACTAAAAAGTTAAGGGGTTACTATTGTTATTAGGTGTATAAATGTAATCTTTTTCCTACTATACTCAAAATGAATACAAAAAAACCCCTGCAGTACATACTACAGGGGAGTGTTATACAATTATTTTACTATCTCCTTAGAAGCTTGATACAGGTACATAACCTGTTGGCAAATAATCCCCGATCTCAAAATCAAACTCGAGCTCTTCCTCTTCCTCAATATATTCAATGCTATTCAAATCAAAGTAGAATTTGAAAGGATCAAAAGCGCAAGGCAGATACTTATGCGTATCAAAACCTAAAACCACTTCAGATTCAGTTTCTATATATGAGATATCCATAATATTCTTTGGAAGATCAAAGGCATCAAAATTTTCAGGCAAGTACGTTGCCGTATCAAAACCCAGATCAATAGGATGTTCTTCTTCAATATAAGCTATACTATCCATTTCGATAAATGGCAGATGTAATGGAGAATTCCCAGTCTGTAATCCAAATACAAGGGCGCTTGTGAACAACCCTGCAATTCCTGTTAAAATCTCTTTTTTCATAACCTTAAGTTTAAAGTTTGGTACAAAGATACAACCGGATTTCATGACTATTATTGTCCTTGATAGTACCTTAACAATTCCTGTTAAAAGCAATAAATATGGGCTCTTTAACATTTATGATCGCCGGATGAGAAGTTCGCATTCCCAGTATGAAAAAATTGCCGAGATAGCATATTAAGTGCTGTAGGATTGCCGATTTGACTTTGCCTATTATCGCGTTAAAGTTTTGTTAAATACGCCTCCCAAAGAATTTTCCAGCAAGTTTGAATGATTAGGCACAAAAAAACCCTGTAGCACGCGCTACAGGGTTTACCAACTAATTCAAAGTGACTAAAGAACGTATGTCTATTTTACGACTATTGAAGCATAGGGATCGAATCCTACAGGCAGATATTTTGCTGTGTCGAATCCCAAGTCCAGGTCTTCTTCTTCAATATATAAGACAGTTTCCCAGTTGACATAGACGTCATATGCGTTAAAACCTTCTGGCAAATAATGCGTCGTATCTACATAAGGATCTAATCCTGATTCTTCTTCAATATAATTGATCCCAGCCAGGTCTGTTGGGGCCGCATACGGATCAAAATTATCTGGTAAATATGCCGTAGCTTCAAAATCCAGGATCTCAGTTTCTTCCTCTTCCAGGAAAGCTATGTCGTTCCATAATAGTTCCTCGGCACATTCCTCACCAAGAAGTCGTACAAATTCATGTGGTACAACTATGACTGCTGGATCGATACCTAGGACCACTTCCTGACATATATCTTCGAAAAGGGGATTTTCATTTTGCGGTGTGGCTGTAGTGCTTAGCAATACCATTCCACAGATTAGTAATTTGTTCATTTTTGATTGCTCGAGGAGGAGCATGAATCCATCCTCTAAATTGATTGTTTGCTTATATGACGAAATCTTTGTGCCGTTGTTACAGTTTAGAGAAATGTTTAACACTCTTTTAGGCTTTGACATTCATTTGAAATCCATTTTAAAAGATTTGGTATCTTTCGCCTTCATATACCTAAACTACATTTCTATGACCCGCATATTTATTCGCATGGCGCTACTCAGCCTATGCTTATTTCTATCGTCCCAAACCACCAATGCCCAGCTTTTTAAAAAGAAAAAGGAAGACACTGAAAAAACTGCTGATAAATCAAAGGATAAGAAAGACGACATAAAGCCTTATGACGAAGTGATCACAAAAGAAGCCAAAACTGATGATGGGCTTTTTGATGTGCACCAGGTAGATACAGATTGGTTTTATGAGATACCTGATTCCTTATTTACACGTGAGATGCTCATGGTGAGCAGGATATCAAAAACAGCTTCCGGTATTGGTTTCGGCGG